>JAEZKN010000304.1 GCA_023415395.1 Actinomycetes bacterium | reverse complement strand
ACGAGGTGGACGTCGACGGTCCCGGCGAGCGAGGCGATCCGCTCGCCCGTCGTACCGGCGAACAGCCGGCGCAGGCGCCCGTGCCGGGAGACGCCGACGACTATCATCGTGGCGTTGGCGCCGGTGGCGAAGTCGACCACCGCCTGGGGGACGTCCTCGCCGACGACCGCATGGAACGAGCCGCCGAGCGCGTCGGTGAGCTGCTGCGCGCGGGCGACCCGGCGCTCGTCGGGGTCGGCGATGCCGTCGCTGGCGATCACGTGCACGGCGACCAGCTCGGAGCCCGCCGCCCGCTGGGCGAGCCGGGCGCCACGGCGCAGCAGCGTCTCGCTCTCGGCGCCGCCGGTCACCGCGACGACGATGCGCTCCTTGGCCGGCCAGGTCTGCTCGATGCGGTGGGCGCGGCGGTAGTCGCCGAGCGCGTCGTCGACCCGGTCGGCCAGCCAGAGCAGGGCGAGCTCGCGCAGCGCCGTGAGGTTGCCGACCCGGAAGTACGACGTGAGCGAGGCGTCCACCTGGTCGGCCCGGTAGATGTTGCCGTGCGCCATCCGGCGCCGCAGCGCGTCCGGGGACATGTCGACCAGCTGGATCTGGTCCGCGGTGCGCACCACCTCGTCCGGCACCGTCTCGCGCTGCCGGACGCCGGTGATGCGCTCCACCTCGTCGTTGAGCGACTCCAGGTGCTGGATGTTGACCGTGGTGATGACGTCGATGCCGGCCCGCCGGATCAGCTCGACGTCCTCGGCGCGCTTCTCGCGGGCGCTGCCGGGGACGTTGGTGTGGGCGAGCTCGTCGACGCAGACGACCGCCGGACGCCGGGCGATCACGGCCTCGGTGTCCATCTCGGTGAAGGTGGCGCCGCGGTAGGAGACCTCCGCGCGCGGCACCACCTCGAGCCCTTCGACCATCGCGGCCGTGTGCTGCCGGTCGTGCGTCTCGACGTACCCGACCACGACGTCGGTGCCCCGCTCGGCCCGTCGCCGCGCCTCGCCGAGCATGGCGTAGGTCTTGCCGACGCCCGGGGCGGCGCCGAGGTAGACCGTCAGCCTCCCTCGGCGCCCCTCCGGCGGCACGGCCTCCATGGTCACGATCCTGCCAGTCTCGTCACCGCGATGTTCAGCTCGAGCACGTTGACGCGCGGCTCGCCGAGCACGCCCCAGGTCCGGCCGGAGGTGTGCTCGTCGACCAGCCGCCGGACCTCGGCCTCGCCGAGGTCGTTCGCGGCGGCGACGCGCGGGACCTGGAGGGCGGCGTACGCCGGCGAGATGTCGGGGTCGATGCCGGACGCCGAGGCGGTCACGGCGTCGGGCGGCACGTCGGCGGGGTCCACGCCCTCACGCTCCGCGACCGCCGCCCGGCGCTCCTCGATCTCGGCCACCAGCTCGGGGTTGTTCGGGCCCAGGTTGGAGCCGTACGTGCTGAGCAGGTCGTAGCCGTCGCCCGCCGCGGAGGGCCGGTCGAAGAAGAGCGCGTCGTCGTCGACGACCTGGCCGACGATCGCCGAGCCGACGGCGTCGCCCGCGTCGGTCGTGTGCGCCCCCGAGGCGGTCAGGAGCGACCCGTCTGCCTGCCAGGGGAGGGCCACCTGGGCGACGCCCGTGATCGCGAGCGGGTAGGCCAGGCCCAGCAGCACGGTCATCGCGACGAGCACGCGCAGGCCGGCCAGGCTGTGGCGGAGCAGGGTGTAGAGGTCGGACATGTCAGGCTCCGCTTTCTCAGAGGCCGGGGATCAGTGAGATGACGAGGTCGAGCAGCTTGATGCCCACGAAGGGTGCGACCAGGCCGCCGACGCCGTAGACCAGCAGGTTGCGGCGCAGCAGCGCCGTGGCCGAGGACGGCCGGTAGCGCACGCCGCGCAGGGACAGCGGGATGAGCGCGACGATGATCAGCGCGTTGAAGACGACCGCCGAGACGATCGCCGACTCCGGCGACGCGAGCCGCATGACGTTGAGCACGTCGAGGGCGGGGAACGCGACGACGAACATCGCCGGCAGGATCGCGAAGTACTTCGCGACGTCGTTGGCCACCGAGAACGTCGTGAGCGCGCCGCGGGTGATCAGCAGCTGCTTGCCGATCTCGACCACCTCGATCAGCTTCGTCGGGTCGGAGTCGAGGTCGACCATGTTGCCGGCCTCCTTGGCCGCGGTCGTGCCCGTGTTCATCGCGACGCCGACGTCGGCCTGGGCCAGCGCGGGAGCGTCGTTGGTGCCGTCGCCGCACATGGCGACCATCCGGCCGCCCTCCTGCTCCTGGCGGATCAGGGCCAGCTTGTCCTCGGGGGTGGCCTCGGCGAGGACGTCGTCGACGCCCGCCTCCTGCGCGATCGCGGCCGCGGTCACCGGGTTGTCGCCGGTGATCATCACCGTGCGGATGCCCATCGCCCGCAGCTCGTCGAACCGCTCCCGGATGCCGTCCTTGACCACGTCCTTGAGGTGCACGACGCCGAGCACGCGACCGGTCGTCGCCGACTTCTCGGCCACGACCAGGGGGGTGCCGCCGCTCGCGCTCACCAGGCCCACGACCCGGTCGAGGTCAGGGCTGGTGCGGTTCACCCAGGCGGTGACCGCCGAGCCTGCGCCCTTGCGGACCTCGCGGCCGCCGGGCAGGTCGATGCCGCTCATCCGCGTGGTCGCGGTGAACTCGACCAGGGCCGCCCCCGCCGGCACGGTGCGCCGCTCCCCGACGAGGGCCACGATGCTGCGGCCCTCGGGCGTCTCGTCGGCGAGCGAGGAGAGCAGCGCCGCCTCGGCGAGCTCCTCCGCGCTCACCCCGGGCAGCGGCAGCAGCTCGGTGGCCTGCCGGTTGCCGTGGGTGATGGTCCCGGTCTTGTCGAGCAGCAGGACGTCCACGTCGCCGGCCGCCTCGACCGCGCGGCCGGACATGGCCAGCACGTTGCGGCGGACCAGCCGGTCCATGCCGGCGATGCCGATGGCCGAGAGCAGGGCGCCGATCGTGGTCGGGATCAGGCAGACCAGCAGCGCGGTCAGGACGAGCAGCGACTGGTGGGCGCCGCTGTAGTCGGCGACGAACCAGAGCGAGGCGCAGACGACGACGAAGACGACCGTGAGCGAGGAGAGCAGCACGTCGAGCGCGATCTCGTTCGGGGTGCGCTGCCGCTCCGAGCCCTCGACCAGCGCGATCATCCGGTCGACGAAGGACCGGCCGGGGTCGCTGGTGATCCGCACGACGATCCGGTCCGAGAGCACGACCGTGCCCCCGGTCACCGCCGAGCGGTCGCCGCCGGACTCGCGGATCACGGGTGCGGACTCGCCGGTCACCGCGGACTCGTCCACGGAGGCGACGCCCTCGATCACGTCGCCGTCGCCGGGGATCCGCTCCCCGGCCGCCACCACGACGACGTCGCCGGCGCGCAGCTCGGAGCTCGCGACGACGTCGAAGCCGCCGTCGGTGCGCCGCCGGCGCGCCGTCGTCTCCTGCTGGAGCGCCCGCAGGCTGGCGGCCTGGGCCTTGCCGCGGCCCTCGGCCACGGACTCGGCCAGCGTGCCGAAGAGGACGGTGAGCCAGAGCCAGGCCGTGACGACCCAGGCCATCGTGCTCGGGTCGAGGACCGCCATCACGGTGGTGGCGGCGGCGCCGACCTCGACGACCAGCATGACCGGCGTACGGACCAGCTGGCGGGGGTCGAGCTTGCGGACCGCGCCCGGGAGCGCGTCCTTGAGGTTCAGGGTGTTCACGAGAGGGACTCCGCGATCGGGCCGAGGGCGAGCACGGGCACGTAGGTCAGGCCGACCACGACGAGTGCCACGCCGGAGAGGAGCGCCACGAACAGTGGCTTGTGGGTGGGCAGGGTGCCGGCGCTGCCGGGCAGCCGTTGCTGGCTCGCGAACCGCCCCGCGAGGGCGAGCACGAACAGGATCGGCAGGAACCGGCCGAGCAGCATCAGCAACCCGAGCAGCGTGTTCCAGAACGGCGTCCCGGAGGTCAGGCCGGCGAACGCGGAGCCGTTGTTGTTCGCGGCCGACGTGACGGCGTACAGCGCCTCGGAGAGGCCGTGCGGCCCGGACTCCTGCAGCCCGGCGAGGCCCGCGGGCGCGGTGATCGCGACCGCGATGCCGCCGAGCACGAGGACCGGGGTGGCCAGGACGTAGAGGGCGACGAGCACGATCTCGCGCTGGCCGATCTTCTTGCCGAGGTACTCCGGCGTGCGTCCGACCATGAGGCCGCACAGGAAGACGGTGACGATGGCCAGCATCAACATGCCGTAGAGGCCCGATCCGACGCCGCCCGGCGCGATCTCGCCGAGCATCATGTTGAACAGCGCGACGCCGCCGCCGGGCGCGGTGAGGGAGTCGTGCATGGAGTTGACCGCGCCGGTCGACGTGCCGGTCGTCGCGGCCGCGAAGAGCGCGGACCCGGCCTCGCCGTACCTCACCTCCTTGCCCTCCAGGGCGGCTCCGGCGGCCGTCGGCGCGAGGCCGGGCCCGGCCAACTCGGCCCAGGTGAGGAGCGTGGTCGCGCCCGCCAGGAGCAGCGCCATCACCGAGACGACCGCGACGCCCTGCCGGCGGTCCCGGACGATCAGGCCGAAGGCCCACGCCATCGCGAAGGGGATCAGCAGCATGAGGAAGATCGCGAGGAGGTTGGTGAACGGCGTCGGGTTCTCGAACGGGTGGGCGGAGTTGACGTTGTAGAAGCCGCCGCCGTTGGTGCCGAGCTGCTTGATGGCCTCCTGGCTCGCGACCGGACCGCCGGTGATCACCTGGGAGCCGCCGGTGAGGGTCTCGACGGTGCGGTTGCCCGAGAGGTTCTGGATCGCGCCGAAGGCGACGAGCACGAGGGCGGACAGGACCGCGACCGGCAGCAGCACGCGCACGACGCCGCGGACCAGGTCGGCCCAGAAGTTGCCGACCCGGCCGCCGCCGTGGGACCGGGCCAGGCCGCGGGCGAACGCCGCCGCGACGGCCATGCCGGCCGCGGCGGAGACGAAGTTCTGCACGGTGAGCCCGGACATCTGCAGGAGGTGGCCGACCGTGACCTCGCCGGAGTACCACTGCCAGTTCGTGTTGGTCACGAAGCTGACGGCGGTGTTCCACGCGCCGTCGGCGGGCAGGGCGGCGAAGCCCAGGCCCAGCGGCAGGTGCTGCTGGAGGCGGCCCAGGGCGTAGAGGGCGAGCAGGCTCACCAGCGAGAAGCCGAGCACCGACATGGCGTAGGTCCGCCAGTGCTGGTCCGCGTCGGGGTCGACGCGCAGCAGGCGGTAGGACGCACGCTCGGGCGCGAGGTGCTCCGGCGAGGTGTAGACGTGGGCGAGGTAGCGCCCCAGGAGGGGGACCGCGACGGCGAGGGCGATCGTGAGGACCGCGACCTGGCCGAGCGCGGGGGCGAGGCTGCTCACTGCGACCACCGGTCCAGGACGCCCGCCAGCAGGGCGAGCAGCCCGAAGACCACGAGGGTCGCGAGCACGTAGATGAGATCAGGGACGAGATCAGGCACGTCTCCCATTGGTAGGCGCGGCGAGGGCCACGCCTACGGTCGATTGACGGTTCCTTGACGGTGCCGGCCCGCTTGTTGACGTGATCCTGACGACGCCGGGAACTCCGGGCCCCGGGCGGGCGTTGACCCCGGCGAGATGCGAAAGAGACCTCGACCACCCCGGGCCGCCCGACTCCAGACCGACGTCTCCCCTGACGTCGCCGAGGCGGGTGGCCGATGACCCCGGTCCTCTCCCTGCTCCTGGGCGTGCTGGTGGTGCTGGCGATCACGGCCGCCACCGGCTACTTCGTCGCCCAGGAGTTCGCCTACATGGCGGTCGACCGCTCGCGCCTCAAGGCCCGGGCCGCGACCGGCGACGACGTCGCGCAGCGTGCTCTCCGCGTGACCCGGCGCACGTCGTTCATGCTGTCGGGCGCCCAGCTCGGCATCACGGTCACCGGGCTGCTGGTGGGGTACGTCGCCGAGCCCCTCATCGGCTCCGCCCTCGGCGACCTGCTCGGCGGCGTCGGCGTGCCGACGGCGGTCGGGGTCGCGGTGGGCACGGTGCTCGCGCTGGCTCTCTCCACGCTCGTCCAGATGCTCTTCGGGGAGCTGTTCCCCAAGAACCTGGCCATCGCCCGCCCCGAGCCGGTCGCCCGCGCGCTCTCCCGGTCGACGCTGATCTACCTGCGCGTGACCGGGCCGCTGATCTGGGTCTTCGACCAGTCCTCCAACCTGCTGCTGCGCGCCCTGCGGATCGAGCCGGTCCACGACGTGGAGCACTCCGCCACGCCGCGCGACCTCGAGCACATCGTCGCCGACTCGCGCGAGACCGGCGACCTGCCCGACGAGCTCTCGGTCCTGCTCGACCGCATCCTCGACTTCCCCACCCGCGACGTCGAGCACGCGATGGTGCCGCGCCCGAGGGTCGACGTCGTCCCCTCGACCACCGCCGTCGCCGAGGTGCGCCGGCTGATGTCGGCCGGGCACTCGCGCTACCCCGTGCTCGACGAGCAGGGCGGGGTCGTGGGCGTCGTCCACCTCGGCGACGTGCTCGACGCACCCGACGACGCCGACCTGGCCGCGCTGGCGCGCGACCCGCTCGTCGTACCCACTCGAATGACGCTGCCCGACGCCCTCGAGGAGCTCACGCGCACGCGCAACGAGCTCGCGGCGGTCGTGGACGAGTACGGCGGGTTCGTCGGCGTCCTGACCCTCGAGGACCTGGCCGAGGAGCTGGTCGGCGAGCTCACCGACGAGCACGACGAGGACGAGGTGGTCCCCGTCTCCGTCGCGGACGGGGCCTGGCTGGTGCCGGGCGACCTGCCGCTCGACGAGCTCGAGCGGACGCTCGGCGAGGACCTGCCCGCCGGCGACTACCAGACCCTCGCGGGACTGGCCATCGCCGAGCACGGGCGGCTCCCGGGCGCCGGGACCGTGGTGGAGGTGCGGCTCCCCGACGACCCCGACGACCTGCTCCACGACGAGGAGCCGGCGCCGCGCCTCGCCCGGCTCGAGGTGGTCGAGGTGGAGAACCACGTGCCCTCGCAGGTGCGTGTGACGCTGCTCGGTGGGAGGGACGCCTGATGGAGGACCCGGTCGTGGTGGCGGTGGCCACCGTCGCGATCATCGTCGCGAGCGCGTTCTTCGTCGCGATCGAGTTCGCCCTCATCGCGGCTCGCAAGCACCGGCTCGAGGACGCCGCGGCGACCAGCCGGGCGGCCCGTGCCGCGCTGCGCAGCTCCTCGGAGCTGACGGTGCTGCTCGCGGGTGCCCAGCTCGGCATCACCGTGTGCGTCCTGGCCCTCGGCGCGATCACCAAGCCGGCCGTGCACCACTGGCTGACCCCGCTCTTCGAGGACTGGGGCGTGGCCCTGTGGCTGGCCGACGCCGCCGGCTTCGTGCTCGCGCTGGTCGTGGTCACCTTCCTGCACCTCGTCGTGGGCGAGATGGCCCCGAAGTCGTGGGCGATCGCCCATCCCGAGCGGTCGGCGACGCTGCTGGCGATCCCGATGCGCGGCTTCATGTTCCTCACCCGCCCGCTGCTCAAGGCGCTCAACAACGGTGCGAACCGGTGCCTGCGCCGCGTCGGGGTCGAGGCCGTCGACGAGCTCGCCGCGGGGCAGAACCCGGACGACCTGCGGCAGCTCGTGGAGCACTCGGCCAACGTCGGCGCCCTCGACGCGTCGTACTCCCGCCGGCTGTCGGGGGCGCTCGAGCTCGAGACGCTCACCGTGGGCGACCTCGTGCGGGCCACGCCCCCGACCGCCGTCCCGGTCGGGTCCCGGGTCGGTGACGTCCAGGCCGCCAGCCGGCGCTCCGGCCACCTGCGGATCCTGGTGGGCGCAGGCGGGCAGGCCAGCGGTGTGGTGCACGTCCGCGACACCCTCGCGGTCCCGGCCGACCAGCCCGTGGCGCCGCTGGTGCGCAGCGTGCTCCGGCTGCCGGCCGACACCCGCGTCTACGCCGCCCTGGCCCGGATGCGCGAGACCAGCAACCAGCTCGCGGTCGTCACCGACCCCGCCGACCCCGCGACGGTGGTCGGCCTCGTGACGATCGCCGACCTGCTCCAGCGGCTCTTCCCGC
>JAEZKN010000300.1 GCA_023415395.1 Actinomycetes bacterium | reverse complement strand
CTCTACAGCCGCTCGCCCTACCTGATGAACGGCTACCTCGACGACGAGGAGGCGACCGCGGAGTGCACGACCGAGGACGGGTTCGTGACGTGCGGCGACATCGCGGTCCGAGACGCCCTCGGCTTCGTCTCCATCGTGGACCGCAAGAAGGACCTCATCATCTCCGGCGGCACCAACGTCTACCCACGGGAGATCGAGGACGTCCTGTCCAGCCACCCCGATGTCGTCGAGTCAGCGGTCGTCGGCGAGCCGGACCCCACGTGGGGCGAGGCCGTCGTGGCGCACGTGGTCCTGGCCCCGGGTGCCGGCCTGGACCCCGAGGCGCTGGGCGCGTACTGCCGCGACCAGCTAGCCGGCTACAAGATCCCCCGCCGCTGGTACGCCGTCGCCGCGCTCCCCCGCAACGCCGGCGGGAAGGTCCTCAAGCGAGAGCTGACCGCCGGCTCCGAGGCCTCGACATCGGCACGCCCGCAGCCGGCTAACCGACCCAGCCGAACTGACGGGACATGATCCCGGCGGTCTCGACGACCGCCTCCCGACAGACGTCGACGTTCTCGGCCAGGCGCTCGACCGGGCCGCACACGCTGATGACGGCCACGGGGAAGCCGTCGTGGCTGAGCACCGGCGCGGCGACGGCCGCTGCCCCGGACTTCCGCTCGGCGGCGGAGAAGGACCACCCCTGCTCCCGGATCTTCGTCACGATGGAGCGGATCTCGTCGGCGTCGGTGACCGTCTGCTCCGTCATGGCCCGCAGGTTGCCCTGCGCGAGGTACTCCTCGCGCAGCCCCTCCTCCATGAACGCGAGGAACGCACGACCGGTCGCACCGGCGTGCAGCGGGTAGGGCTCACCCATGGAGACGGACATGATCACCTCGCGGTCGGGGGTGATCTGGTCGACGTAGATGCGTTCGTGGTTCCCGAGCAGGACCGAGAGCGTCGCGGTCTCGTTGGTCTTCTCCGAGAGTCGCTCGAGCGCCGGGTGCCCCATCCTCCGGACGTCGATGCGATCGAGGTAGGCCAGCCCGAGGCGAAGGGCACCGACGCCCAGCGAGTAGCGGCGCGTGCGCTCGTCGACCTCGATGAGGCCGCGGCCCTTGAGGGAGGCCAGCACCCGGTGGACGGCCGCCTTGGACATCGAGAGCTCGTCGGCGAGCTCGGTGATGCCGAAGTCAGGCCCGGGGCTCGTCGCGATGTGCATGAGGACGTCGACCGCCCGCTCCACCGTGGCGATCGTCGTACCCGTCGACGGAGCGCCTCCGTCCGTCCTCGCGCTGACGCGTGGCGACATGAATTTCATCTCCTGAACTGGTCTCTTCAGCGGGACGTGGGCGCCGGCCCTCGCTCCGAGGAGCCGGCTCGACGGGTCGTTCCGCCAGCCGCCACGCTTTTCTCCCATTTCGATGGTGCATGCGCAACGCAGCGTGCCGCATCGATCCGCACCGGTCGCGATTCCCCTGCGCACCGGATCGCGCTGTGGTCGAATAGTGAAACACTATTCCGCACAGCGGTACGCGTCCACTCAGCTGGCGGCGCGACCTCGGAAGAACGGAGCCCCCATGGACCTGGCCGGGACGCTTGAGCCCGCCGTCGGACTCGACCTGCACAGCATGGCGATCCTGCTGCACATCCTGTTGATGACCTACTGGCTGGGCGGGGACCTCGGAGTCTTCTACTCCTCCAGGTGGGTCGTCGACCCTTCCGTGCCCGGCGTCGCGCGGGGCGTGGCCCTCAAGGTCATGCACCTGGCCGACCTGGCTCCCCGGGTGTGCCTCATCCTCATGCTCCCGAGCGGGGTCACGCTGATGGCCGCGAGCGACTTCGGGCGCGACCTGTTCCTGGGGTGGCCGCTGGCCCTGGTCTGGGTGGGCAGCCTGGCGTGGCTGGCGGCGATGCTCGTCTCCTACCTCCGGGCGCCCGCCAAGCACGCCGACCTGGCCTCGCGCGCGGACTGGGTCGTCCGGATCACCGTGACCGCTGCGTTGCTCGCGACCTCCGGCTACGCCCTGGTCGTCGCGGAGCCCTTCGGCGTCGACACCAACCCGAAGTGGCTCGCGGCCAAGGTGGGCGTCTACGCGCTCTGCATCCTGTGCGGGATCATGATCCGCGTCAGCCTCAAGCCGTTCGGTCCGGCGTTCGCCCAGATGATGGCTGACGGCTCCACGCCACAGACGGAGGCCGCCATCGGCGGAGCCATGCGGCGCGCGCTCCCCTGGGTCTTCTCGATCTGGGTGCTGATCGTCGTGGCCGCCCTCCTCGGGGTGGTCAAGCCCGGCACGGCCGTCCTGGGCGGCTGAGGACACGCGCACGGTCACTCCTGCCAGGACCAGCGGCTGCGACCGCGGTAGAGGTCCGCGAGGCCGGTGACGCGGTTCATCCGATCCGCCGCCGCGTCACCGCCTCGCACCACCTCCTCGAGGTCCCAGGCGGTCAGTCGCCCCCCGTCCACGACCACCCGACCGCCGACCAGCACCGTGGCCACGGCGTCCGGGTTGCCGGAGTACACCAGGTTCGACGGCCACGTGCTGCGCGGCACGAGGTGCGGCCGGGCGAGGTCCACGACCATGAGGTCGGCCCACTTGCCGACCTCCACGGACCCGATCTCGGCCTCCAGCCCGATCGCCCTCGCCCCGCCGATGGTGGCCAGCTCGAGGGCCAGCTCGGCGGAGCCCCACGAGGCACCCCACCGGGCCTTCTGCAAGAACATGCCGGTCTTCATGACCTCCCACATGTTCTGACCGTTGTTGGTGGACGCGCCGTCGGTGCCGAGCCCGACCCGCACCCCCGCGTCGATCAGCTCCGCCAGCGGAGCCACCCCGGAGGCGTACATCAGGTTCGCCACGGGGTTGTGGGAGACCCCCGTCGACGTCTCCGCGAGGAGCCGTCGCTCGTTCTCGTTGGGCCACACGCAGTGCGCGATCAGCAGGTGCGGCCCGAGAGCCCCCATCTCGGCGAGCTTCTCGATCGACCCCATGCCGAAGCGACGCATCGCCTCGTCGCGCTCGTCGGGCGAGCTGGCCACGTGCATGGTCATCCTGGTCCCTTCGGCACGGGCGTAGGCGGTGAACTCCCGGACCATGTCAGCCGAGCACCGCAGCACTCCCAGCGCCTCCGGAACGACTTCGACGAGGTCGCTGTCGAAGAGTCCCCGGAGGCGCGTGACCTCCGAGAGCGCGAAGTCGACGGTCTCCCGCACATCCTCGGCCGTCGCCTGCGAGGCGTCGTGGTCGTCGTCGGAGTCCACGGCGATCCGGGC
>JAEZKN010000435.1 GCA_023415395.1 Actinomycetes bacterium | reverse complement strand
CCGTCGCGGGCCTCGATGCCCTGGCGGGTGCGCAGCGAGCCCCACAGCGTGGAGGCGTCGCGCAGCCGGCGGGGGCGCAGCTCGAGACCGACGAGCGTGGCGAAGGTCTGCTCGGCCGGACCACCGGCGGCCCGGCGGCGGCGGAACGCCTCCTGGAGCCTGCCGGCCGACGGCATCCGCTCGGCGGTGGCCTGGCCGACGACCTCGTCGACCCAGCCCTCGACGAGCGCGAGCGTGACCTCGAGCCGCTGGAGGGCCGCCTCCTGGGCGGGGGAGCGCGGGACGTCGAACATGCCGCCCTCGAGCAGCTGCTGCATCGACTCGGGGTTGGCCGGGTCGATGCCGCTCATCTGCTCCTCGATGCGCGAGCGCATGCCCTCGGCGTTGATCTCCAGGCCGCGGGCGTAGTCGGCGACGGCGCCGATGAGGTGCTCGCGCAGCCACGGCACGTGCGCGAAGAGCCGCTGGTGGGCGGCCTCGCGCAGCGCGAGGTAGAGCAGGACGTCGTCCTCGGTGACGTCGAGGCCCTCGGTGAACGCGCCCACGTTGGCCGGCACGATGGCCGCCTTGCCGGGGGCCGCGAGCGGCACGCCGATGTCGGAGACGCTCAGCACCTCCGCGGCCAGCGCCCCGAGGCCGGAGCCGATCTGGGAGGCGAGCATGCCGCCGACGGCCTTGCCGAGGATGCCGAGCATCGGCCCGGCCATCGCCTGGGCGTCGTCGCCCAGCGCGCCCGACAGCGCCTGCACGGAGGACTCGGCGATCGGCTCGACGAGGACCTTCCACACCTCGGTGGTGCCCACGATCCACTCCGCGCGGCTCCACGCCGTGGCGGAGGTGACGCCCGACGGGAAGGTGGTCGTGTCGTCGAGCCAGTGGTCGGCGAGGCGGACCGCGTCCGCGACCGCGTCCTTCTGTCGCTGCGTCGGGGAGGGGTCGGGTGACTGCGCGACGGTCTTGCGCGCCATGTCGAGGGCGAAGTCCCAGTTGAGCGGGCCGTCGTAGGGCTGCATCAGGAACTGGATCTGGCTGAAGATCTGGTTGAGGTCGGGCATGCCCGCCCCCGCGCCGCCGGGCACGCCGCCCGGGAGGCCGCCCAGGGACCCGAAGAGCTGCTCGAACGGCGTTCCCTTGAAGGGGTTCTGGCCGCCGTCGTCGGGGGAGTCGGGCGTCTCGCCCGGCTTGTCGTTCATGCCTCAACCGTACGCGCCTGACCTGAGCCACGGCTCAGGGACCGACCCGGGATTTCCCCTGATGCCCGGCGGCTGGCCGGGCTCTCGGAGGCGAGGCGCCACCGCGCGGACGAGCACGCTCGGGCGAAGGGGGTCGTCACGGTCTAGGGTCGTCCCGTGACCGCCGTACGCCTCGTGGACCTGCGCGAAGGTCCCCTCGACGTCGCCGAGGTCGTGGCCGCCCTGGACGACGACGCGTCCGGCGGCCTGACCCTCTTCGTGGGCCGGGTCCGCGACCACGACGGCGGCAAGGACGTCGATGGTCTGGACTACTCCGCGCACCCCACCGCGCTCGAGGTGATGCGCCGGGTGTGCGAGCGGGTGGCGGCCGAGCACGACGTCACCGGGGTCGCGGCCGTCCACCGGGTCGGCACGCTCGCCATCGGCGACGTCGCGGTCATCATCGCCACCACCGCCGCCCACCGCGGGGAGGCGTTCACCGCGTCCCGCGCGCTGATCGACACGCTCAAGGCCGAGGTGCCGATCTGGAAGCACCAGCGCTTCGGCGACGGCAGCGACGAGTGGGTCGGCACGCCGTAGCGGATCCCCGGGGGAGCGGTGCGCGGTCCGTACCCTCGTCCCGTGGACATCCTGCTCTGGCTGGTGCCGTCGGCCGTCGTCACGCTCGTGGCGATGCTGTGGGTCGGCTGGGTGGGACGCGAGGGCCGGGGCGAGGTCGACCGCGAGGTCGCCGTACGCCGGCTCGCGGCTGCGCTGGAGCGCGAGCCCCGCAGGCCGCGCCCGGGCTACGCCGTGGAGCAGCCGGCGCCCGACCGCTCCACCGGCGTCGCGGTGCGACCCTCACGACGCGCCTCCTGAAGCGGCCCGAGACCCACGTCCCGTGAGCCGCGCCTCGCGGGACCGCCGTCTGCGCTGCCTCCTGCTCCGCGGCTAGGGCCGATCTGACAGTCTTGGCGCCATGACGCAGCGGACCATCGCCGGCATCCTGGCCGTGCCGCTGCTGATCGCGTTGTGGCTGGTGGCCGCGCTCGCGCCGCTGCCCTACGTCACCTACGAGCCCGGCCTCACCGTCAACGTGCTCGGGGACAACGACGAGGGTCAGGAGATCATCGACGTCACCGGGCACAAGGTCTTCCGCGACGACGGCCAGCTGCGGATGACGACCGTCTTCGTCTCCCAGCCGCGACCCGAGGGCAAGAACAACCTGTTCGAGCTGATGCGCGACTGGGTCAGCGACGAGGCCGCGGTCTACCCCTACGACGCGGTCTACCGCGAGGACGAGACCGTCGAGCAGAACCGCGAGGAGGGCCAGGCCCAGATGACCTCCTCCCAGGACGCGGCCACGGCCGTCGCGCTGGAGGAGATGGGCTACGACGTCACCGAGCCGGTGGTCAGCGCGGTCTCGGAGGGCACGCCGGCCGAGGGCGTCCTCGAGCCCGGCGACGTGATCCTCAGGGTCGACGGGGTGCCGGTGAGCACGTCGGAGGAGGTCGTCGACGAGGTCAGCTCGGCGGCCGAGGGGCAGGAGCTGACGTTCGTCGTACGCCGCGACGGCGAGCGCACCCGGGTCCGGGTCGCGCCGGAAGAGGTCGACGGCGGCCCGCAGGTGGGCGTCTCCGTCGGCACCCAGCTCAAGAAGGAGCTGCCCGTCGACGTCACGATCAACATCGACCCGAGCATCGGCGGCCCGAGCGCCGGGCTGATGTTCTCGCTCGGCATCTACGACACGCTCACCCCCGGGTCGCTGACCGGCGGCCAGACCATCGCCGGCACCGGGACCATGGACGCCGGCGGCCAGGTCGGGCCGATCGGCGGCATCCAGCAGAAGGTCGTGGGTGCGCGCGACGCCGGAGCGAAGCTGTTCCTGGTGCCGCCGGCCAACTGCGAGGATGCCCTCGGCGCTCCCAACGAGGACATGCGCCTGGTCCGCGCCGACACCATGCACGACGCCCGCCTCGCCATCGAGGCCTGGGTGAAGGACCCCGACGCCGACCTGCCCAGCTGCGAGGAGGCTCCCGCGTGAGCGAGTTCGACCAGGACCTGGACGTCGACCCGGCGCTGGCGGCCGCGGTGCTCGAGATCGAGCAGCACGCGTCCGGCGCCGGCTGGGACCAGCCGGCGCGGCTCTACGCGCTCGTCGAGACCCAGGCCATCGTCGACCACGAGCCCGCGCTGGCCGCCGCCATGGGGCTGGACGAGGCGTCGGCGCAGGGGTCGTTGACGCCGGTCGAGCAGGACCACCTCGCGCCGGACCGCCCCCTCGAGGAGGCGCTCCAGTCGATGAGCTGGCCGCCGGGCGTGACCGGCTGCGCCGCCGTCGTCGAGCGGCTCGTGCTGCCGCCGGACGCCGACGTGGAGATCCCCGAGGACCCGGCGGCGGCCGAGGAGTTCGCCCGGGAGCACCCGGACCGCCAGGAGGTCCGGATCGTCGCCGGCGTCACGCGCGCCGGGGCGACGTACTGCGCACTGCGACTGCGCGCCCACGACGACGACCAGTCGGTCGTGGGCGGTGTGGACCTGGTGCCCCAGCTGCTGCAGCTGCTGGGGGCCACGCTCGAGGAGGAGAACGAAGGATGAACCCGGCATGAGCGAGCTGTTCGACGAGGGCGGTCGGGAGACCGCGCCCCCGCCGCCGCGGGGATCGCGCCGGTCACGCGCGCTGATCATCACCGCGGTGGTGCTGGTGCTCGCGTTCCTGGGGCTGAGCACGTTCGCCAACCTCTACACCGACCGGCTCTGGTACCAGAGCGGTGGCTACACCTCGGTCTTCACCACCCTGTTCTGGACCCGCGCCGCGCTGTTCGCCGTCTTCGGCCTGCTCATGGCGGTCGTGGTGGGGCTCAACATCTACCTGGCCTACCGGTTCCGGCCGTTCTTCCGGCCGAGCTCGCCGGAGCAGACCGGGCTGGACCGCTACCGCGACGCGGTGACCCCGATCCGCACCTGGCTGCTCGTCGGCGTCTCCGTCGTGCTCGGCGCGTTCGCCGGGAGCTCGGCGATCGGCGAGTGGCGCCACTTCCTGCTCTGGCGCAACGGCGGTGACTTCGGCCAGGAGGACGTGTACTTCAAGCGCGACATCGGCTTCTACGTCTTCGACCTGCCCTGGCTGCACTACCTCGTCGACTTCACCATGGCGATGATGGTGATCTCGCTGATCGCCGCTGCGGTGACCCACTACCTCTACGGCGGCATCCGGCTCCAGACCCCGCGCGACCGGCTCTCCGGCGCCGCCCAGGTGCAGCTCTCGATCCTGCTCGGCGTGCTGGTGCTGGCCAAGGCGGCCGACTACTACCTCGACCGCTTCGACCTGGTGACCCAGGGCGGCGGGCTCAACACCGGCATGAACTTCACCGACGACCACGCGGTGCTGCCCGCCAAGAACATCCTGCTCGGCATCGCGATCGTCTGCGCCATCCTCTTCTTCGTCAACGTGTGGCGGCGCACCTGGCTGCTGCCGTCGGTCGGGCTCGCGCTGCTCGCCGTCTCGGCGATCCTGCTCGGCCTGATCTGGCCGGGCATCGTGCAGCAGTTCCAGGTCAAGCCCTCGGAGGCCGACAAGGAGTCGACCTACCTCCAGGCGAACATCGACGCCACCCGGCAGGCCTATGACCTCGAGGACGTCGAGGTGGAGGAGTACGCCCCGACCAGCGAGCTCAGCGGCGGGCTCAACAGCCTGGACAGCGAGACCTCGTCGGTGCCGCTGGTCGACCCGCTGCTGGTCCGCGACGCGTTCGAGCAGAACCAGCAGGTCCGCGCCTACTACTCGGTCGCCGACGTGCTGGACGTCGACCGCTACGAGATCGACGGCACCGACCGCGCGCTCGTGCTCGGCGTCCGCGAGCTCGACCAGAACGGCATCCCGTCCGGCGACCAGAACTGGTCCAACCTGCACACCGTCTACACCCACGGCAACGGCCTGATCGCGGCGTACGCCAACCAGCGTCCGCAGGACAACCAGGCCCAGATCGACACCGCGGACGAGGCCGCCGACTCCGCCGGCATCGAGTGGGCGGAGGGCACCAGCGCCCTGGAGAGCGACCTCAGCGAGTCCACGGGCGGCTTCGAGGGCCGGGTCTACTACGGCGAGCAGAGCCCGGAGTACTCCATCGTCGGCAAGGCCTCCGAGGAGTCCCGCGACGTCGAGCTCAACCTGCCGCTCGCCGGTCGCGACGACAGCTCTGCGACGACCTACGAGGGCGCGGGCGACGCCGGCGTCGGCGGCACCTTCAACCAGGTGATGTTCGCGGTGAAGTACGGCGAGCCGAACTTCCTGCTCTCCGGCCGGGTCAACGAGAACAGCCGGATCCTCTTCGACCGCGACCCCCGCGAGCGCGTCCAGAAGGTCGCCCCGTGGCTCACCGTCGACAGCGACGCCTACCCGGCCGTGATCGACGGCCGCATCCAGTGGATCGTCGACGGCTACACCACGACCGACCGCTACGCGAACGCGCAGAAGGAGTCGTTCCAGACGATGATCGACGACTCCCTCCAGCAGGACACGGGGCTGCGCACGCTCCCCACCGACGAGATCAACTACATGCGCAACGCGGTCAAGGCGACCGTGGACGCCTACACCGGCGAGGTCGTGCTCTACGCCTGGGACGAGGAGGACCCGCTGCTCGAGGCGTGGCGCTCGGCGTTCCCCGGCACCGTCGAGGACCGCGACCAGATCTCCGACGACCTCATGGAGCACCTGCGCTACCCCGAGGACCTGTTCAAGGTCCAGCGCTACCAGTTCGCGCGCTACCACGTGACCGAGGCGGAGTCGTTCTACCAGGGCAACAACCGCTGGGAGGTCCCCGAGGACCCGTACTCCACCGGCACCTTCCAGCCGCCGTACCGGCTCTTCGTCGACAACCCGGGCACCGACGGCGAGGTCTTCTCGCTGACCTCGGTCTACGTGCCGTTCGAGAAGAACAACCTGGCGTCGTTCGTCTCCGTCGAGGCCGACGCGACCAGTGACGGCTACGGCAAGATCCGGGTCCTCCAGCTGCCCAACGAGCAGACACCCGGCCCCGGCCTGGTCGCCAACCGGTTCGCCTCCGACCCGACCGTCGCGGACCTGCTCGCGCAGTTCAACCGCAGCGGCGCGCGGCCGGTCTACGGCAACCTGCTCACGCTGCCGGTCAACGACGGCCTGATGTACGTCCAGCCCGTCTACGCCACGCGCGAGCTCACCGACGCCAGCTTCCCGATCCTGCGCTACGTGCTGGTCGAGTACGGCAACGACATCGGCGTCGGCACCACCCTGCGGGGGGCCCTCGCCGACCTGCTCGACGTCGCCGACCCGGGCGCGGGCCCGGCCGAGGGCGAGGGTGGCGAGCCCGACGGCGGGGACGGTGGCTCCGGCGACGGCAACGGCGGCACGGGCGACGGCCAGGAGGCGACCATCCAGTCGCTGCTCCAGCGCGCCGAGAAGGCCTTCGACGACGCGCAGGCCGCCCTCGAGGCCGGCGACCTGGGGGAGTACCAGGACCGGGTCAGCGAGGCCCAGCGTCTCGTCGGCCAGGCGATGGAGCTCGCCGGCAAGGACGGCGGCGCGCCCGAGCCCGACGCCTCGGAGTCGCCCCAGGAGTGACCCCGATTTGGCCCGCTCCACCCCACCCGGTAATGTCTTCCTCACCGACGCGGGGTGGAGCAGCTCGGTAGCTCGCTGGGCTCATAACCCAGAGGTCGCAGGTTCAAATCCTGCCCCCGCTACAAATGTGATGTCGCAGGACGTCACGAACACCCGGCCCACGAAGACGTGGGCCGGGTGTTCTGCATTTCGGGACCCTGAGCCACGCCGGGCGATCGAGGTGTCACCGTCCGGCACTCGTACACTCCTGGGGTGGTGAGCGTGGTGGAGCAACGGCCTGGGGGAGCGCTGATCTGCCTCCCGCCGCGGCTGGTGGGCTCGACGATCGAGCTCGACTACCAGGGCATCGCCCGCGACGGCGTCACGACGAAGCTCACCGAGACCGTCGAGCTGCCCGGGTCGCTGGAGCACGTCGACGAGGGCACCCGCGACGCGGTGCTGCGGCTGCTCTCCCTCGCGGCGTCGTTGAGCTACTTCAAGGCCTTCGCGCCGGGGCGGATCGAGGTGCCGGCCGGGCTGTCGGCGCAGGAGCGGCTCTTCCTCGACGGCCTCACTCGCAGCGGCCTGGGGGAGTTCGCCTACGTCAACGACCTGCCCGAGGTGTTCCAGACCGAGATCGTCGCTCCGACGGTCGCCACGGCGCAGCCCCGGGCCGACGAGCCCTCGACGGCCCGGCGCGTGCTGGTGGCCGTCGGTGGAGGCAAGGACTCGATCGTGTCGATCGAGGGCCTCAAGCGCGCCGGCTTCGACGTGGGGCTCTTCTCCGTCAACAGCTACCGCCCGATCGAGGCCACGGCGGAGGTCGCCCGGATCCCCCTGCAGTCCGCCCGGAGACGACTCGACGCCGAGCTCTTCCGGCTCAACGAGGCGGGCGCGCCGAACGGCCACGTCCCGGTGACCGCGGTGAACTCGGTCGTCGCCGTGCTCACCGCGCTGGCCCTGGGCTACGACACCGTCGCCTTCAGCAACGAGGCGAGCTCGTCCTACGGCAACGTCGAGTGGCACGGCCACGAGGTCAACCACCAGTGGTCCAAGGGGATCGAGTTCGAGCGCCTGCTGCGCGCGAGCCTGCCGGCGGGCGCGCCGACCTATGTCTCGCTGCTCCGCCCCCTCACCGAGCTCCGCATCGCCCGCCGGTTCGCCACCTACCGCGAGTACCACCACGTGTTCACCAGCTGCAACCGGGCCTTCAAGCTGAAGGAGAGCGACCGGACCTCCTGGTGCGCCGACTGCCCCAAGTGCCGCTTCGTCTTCCTGTGCCTGGCGCCGTTCGTGTCGCGCGCGCAGCTCCTGGAGATCTTCAGCGGGCGCGACATGTTCGCCGACCCCCGCCAGGCGGAGGGCTTCCTCGAGCTGCTCGGTGCGGACGGCCTGCTCAAGCCCTTCGAGTGCGTCGGCGAGCCGGACGAGTGCCGGGTCGCGCTCGACCTGCTCCGGGGGCACGACGAGTGGCAGGACCACCCCTTCCTCAGCGATCCGCGGGTGCTCGCGCTGGCCGCCGGCGCCGCCGAGCACACGAGCGTCTTCGCCTTCCGGGAGGCCGAGCACTTCCTCACCTCGGAGCTGGAGGCAGTCGCCCGTGCGGTTTGAGGACCTCGCGGGCCGTCGCGTCGTCATCTGGGGGAGCGGTCGCGAGGGCCGCGCCGCCCGTGCCGAGCTCGAACGACGCGGCATCCCCTCGCTCTTCGCGCTGACGGGAGCGGCGGAGGCGCCGGCGGACCTCGCAGCAGCGACGGCCGTCGGGCCGGACGCTCTCGAGCGCCTGGCGACCGCCGACGTCGTCATCAAGTCGCCCGGCGTTCCGCGGACCTCCCCGGACCTCGCGCGCGTGCGCGAGCGAGGCGTCCCGGTCACCTCGCTCACCGACCTGTGGCTGACCGACAACGCCGCCCGCGTCGTGGCCGTGACGGGCACCAAGGGCAAGAGCACGACGTCCTCGCTCGTCCAGCACCTCCTGAGCAGCATGGGGGTCCGGGCGACCCTCGTCGGCAACGGCGGCACCCCGGTCACCGCCGGCGACGACCCGGACGCGACGGTCGCCGTGGCCGAGATCTCCAGCTACCAGGCCGCGGACCTGTCGACGTCGCCGCGCGTCGCCGTCGTGACCTCGCTCTACCCCGAGCACCTGCCCTGGCACGGCGGCTACGACCAGTACGTCGCCGACAAGCTGAACCTCGTGAGGCATCACCCCGAGCTCGTCCTCGTCCCCACTGCGCACGCGGAGATCGCCGGCCTGGTCCGCGACCACGCCCCTGACGCGCGGGTCCTCACTCCCGGTGCGCTCGGCATCACGA
>JAEZKN010000177.1 GCA_023415395.1 Actinomycetes bacterium | reverse complement strand
TCGCCTCCCTCGCCGGCACCGTCGACGTCCATCTCGTCACCCACGAGCAGGGCGCCGGAGCCGGCCGGCCGCGGTGGTACGCCTCGCCGCTCAGCCGCCGGCGCCAGGTCGGCGGGCTCGCGCTGTCGCTGCTGCTGCCGGTGCTCCTCACCGTCGCGCTCCGCGCCTTCCACGACCCCGACCAGCTCCCGCTCGACGTGCTGCTCTTCCTCGCGGTCACGGTGCTCGTGGCGCTGGTCGGCGGCCTGGTGCCGGCACTGGTCGCCGCGCTGCTCGGCTTCGTCCTGATGAACTGGTTCTTCACCCCGCCGGTGCGCCGGTTCACGATCTCCGACCCCGAGAACCTCGCCGCGCTGCTGGTCTTCGTGGCGGTCGCGGTCGGCGTCGCGACCGTCGTCGACCGCGCGTCCCGGCGGGCCTCCGACGCGCTCCGCGCCCGGACCGAGGCGGCGACGCTCGGCTCGCTGTCCCGCTCGGTGCTCACCGGCCAGGACACCGCCGAGGCGATCGTGGCGCGGCTGCGGGAGACCTTCGGCCAGCGTGCCGTGGCGCTGCTGGCCCGGGAGCCCACGGGCTGGACCGTGGTCGCGTCGAGCGGCGCCGACCCGGCGTGCGCACCGGACGAGGGCGACACCCGGGTCCCGGTCGACGAGGACCACGTGCTCGTCCTGTGCGGCGAACCGCTGCGGGCCAGTGACCGCCGGGTGCTCGACGGCTTCGCCGTGCAGACCGGCCTGGTGCTGGAGTACCGGCGACTCCGGGAGCGCGACGAGCGGGCCGCCGCGCTGGAGCGGGCCGAGGCCGCCAGCACCGCGCTGCTCCGGGCGGTCTCCCACGACCTGCGCACGCCCCTCGCCACCATGCGTACGGCGGTCGACGGGCTCGTCTCCGGCGAGGTGGACCCCGCGGGCCGGCGGGAGCTGGTCGCCGCGGTGGAGTCCTCGACCGCGCAGCTCGAGCACCTCATCGACGACCTGCTCGACCTCTCCCGGCTCGAGTCCGGCCTGCTGCACCCCGCCCTGGGCGAGCACAGCCTCGAGGAGGTCCTGCCGCTGGCCGTCACCGGCCACCCACCCGGCGCGGTGTCGCTCGAGGTCGACGAGTCCGCGCCGCTCGTGCGCACCGACGCCGGGCTGCTGGAGCGGGTGGTCGCCAACCTCGTCGCCAACGCCGTCCGGGTGTCCGCGGGCGAGCCGGTGCGGGTCCTCGCGCACGTGCTGCCCGCGACCGTCGAGGTGCTCGTGGTCGACCGCGGCCCCGGCGTACCCCCCGAGCAACGGGAGCGGATGTTCGAGCCGTTCCAGCGCCTCGGCGACGCCAGCCCGGGCGGGCTCGGCCTCGGCCTGGCCGTGGCGCGGGGGCTCACCGAGGCGCTCGGTGGCACGCTGGGCGCCGAGGACACCCCGGGCGGAGGGCTGACGATGATCGTGTCGGTGCCGCGGGCATGAGGGAGGGCAGGGGACCGCGATGAGCAAGGTGCTGGTCGTCGACGACGAACCCGCGCTGGCGCGCGCCCTCGCGATCAACCTGCGCGCCCACGGCTGGGAGGTCGTCACGGCCGCCGACGGCCGCTCGGCCCTGGAGGCGGCGGCCGCCGAACGCCCCGACGTCGTCGTGCTCGACCTCGGGCTGCCCGACCTCGACGGCACCGAGGTGATCTCCGGCCTGCGCGGCTGGACCGAGGTGCCGATCGTCGTGCTCTCGGCCCGCCAGCACGGCGAGGACAAGGTCGAGGCGCTCGACCTCGGCGCCGACGACTACGTGACCAAGCCGTTCGCGATGAACGAGCTCCTGGCCCGGCGGCGCGGGGCCGTCGGGCGCGGGCTGGCGGCCGCGCCGGAGGAGTCGGTGGTGCTCGCCGGCCCGCTCGAGATCGACCTCGCCCGCAAGCGGGTCTCGCGCGACGGGGTCGACGTGCGGCTGACGCCGACCGAGTGGTCCTTCCTCGAGCTGCTGGCCCGCCACGTCGGGCGGCTGGTGCCGCGCGAGCAGATCCTGCGCGAGGTGTGGGGCCCGGCGTACGAGCACGAGACCCACTACCTGCGGGTGTACGCCGCCCAGCTGCGTCGCAAGCTGGAGCCCGACCCGGCGGCGCCGGTGACGCTGGTCACCACGCCCGGCGTGGGCTACACGCTCGAGCCCTGACGGGTCCGAAAACCGCACGACAACGCCGCCACCGGGGAGGCAGAGTTCTCGGCGATGTCCGCCAGCCTCCTCCGCCACGCCCGACCACCGTCGCCCCTGGCCGGACGCCTCTCGGTCCAGTCCCTGCTCTTCGCCCTCGGCGACGGCACGTTCATGACCGGGTCCGCGGTGTTCTTCACCCAGATCGTCGGGCTCTCGGCCGCCCAGGTCGGTCTCGGCCTCACCATCGCCGGCATCGCGGCCTTCCTCGCCGCTCTGCCGATGGGCAAGCTCGTCGACCGCTTCGGCCCGAAGAAGATGTGGGCGGTCAGCGCCATCGGGCAGGCCTCGATGTTCTCGGTCTGGCCGTTCATCGGCGACTTCCAGGGCTACCTGCTGATGGCCATCGGGATGGAGGTCGTCGGGGCGCTCGGCGGCGCGGCTCACGGCGCCTACACGATCGACGTGCTCCCGCCCGACGAGCGCGTGCGGTCGCGCGCCTACATGTACTCCGCCCTCAACGTCGGCTTCACCCTCGGCGCGCTGACCGGCGGCGTCGCCCTGGCCTTCGACTCCGAGCAGCTGCTGCGGACGATCCCGTGGTTCACCGCGGCGGTCTTCGTGGTCAACGCGGTCGCGATCACCCGGCTGCCCAAGGCCTCCCACGACGAGCGCACCCCCGAGCAGCGCCGGGTGAAGGTCCCCGGCCCGGGGCCCTTGCGCAACCCGGGCTGGCTCCTCACGACGTTCTTCGGCGGTGTCTTCTGGACCAACCAAGTGCTGCTCAACATCGTGATCCCGCTGTGGCTGGTCGAGGAGACCGACGCCCCGCACGTGCTGCTCGCGTTCCTCTTCGGCACCAACACCGTGATGTGCATCTTCTTGCCGATGGCGGCCTCCCGCGGGGTGCACGACGTGTCGACCGCGCTGCGCGCCGTCCGCGTCTCGGCGGTCTTCTTCGTGGTCTCGTGCCTGATCACGCTGGCCACCCACGACACCGTCGGCTGGGTGACGATCGCCCTGGTCTGGCTCGGCCACGTGACCGTGACCGGCGCCGAGCTCTACCTCTCCGCGGCGAGCTGGGCCTTCGAGGCCGAGCTGATGGATCCCCGCCAGCGCGGTGCCTACCAGGGCGCGGCCGAGCTGACCGGCACCCTGGGCCGGGTCTGGGCGCCGGCGGTCTTCACGTTCCTCGCGATGAACTGGGGCGCGGGCGGCTGGCTGGTGATCGCCGGCATCATCGTGCTCGCGACCGTCGCCATCCACCCCTCGACCACGCTGGCCCGGCGCTTCCTCGAGGAGCACGTCCCGGCCGACGTCCTCGCCGATGCTCGAGCCTCCACGCCGGACGCCGAGGAGGCGGTCGTGGTCGGTCCGCCCTCGCTCATCGACCCCGACGAGCCGGTCGCCCCCGGGCCGATCAGCGGGGCGTGAGCCAGAAGACCGGCAGCTCCCGGTCGGTGCGCTCGGCGTACGTGGCGTAGTTGGGCCAGGTCTCCAGCATCACCGCCCACTTCTCCTCCCGCTCGGGGCCGGTGAGGAGGCGGGCGTCGGCGGCGACCGTCCGTCCCTCGAAGGTCACCAACGGCTCGTCGGCCGCCTGCAGGTTCGCGACCCACGCCGGCGGCGCGGGGGCTCCCCAGTTGGAGCCGGCGACCAGCCAGCCCGCGCCGTGCGGGACGCAGAGCAGCGGCGTCGAGCGCAGCACGCCGCTCCTGCGGCCGGGGACCTGGAGCAGGAGCTCGGGCAGCCCGGCGAAGGTCAGCAGGTCGACGCGGCCGCGCGTCAGGCGCTGGAGCGCCTTGTCCAGGCCCACGATCACCCGCGCGAAGCGGGGCAGCCACGGCTGGGCGCCGAGCCGGACCGCCATCCACCGCATCGGGTTCATGGCCGGAGCATAGGGACGGCTAGGGCCGCGCGTGCTCGATTGCCTCGAGCTCCTCGGGCGAGAGCTGCTGCTCGCTCGACCAGTCGGTGACGCTCTTGGCGTAGGTGCGCGCGTCGCTGCGCCCGTGGATGGAGGTCAGCACGACGCCGTTGCCGCCGTCGTCGAGCAGGGCGAGCGACCAGGACAGGTGCCCGCCCATGTCGCCGAACGCGTCGTAGCGGACCACCGCGAGGTGCCGCAGCGCGTCCTTGCCCTCGGCGCGCAGCGCGGCGACCTCCTGGCGCAGCCCGTGCACGTCCTCGGGCACCGCGTCCACGCCCTCGCCCGGGCGGGGGGCGCTGCGGCGTACCGCCACGGCTGCGAGCAGCAGGGCGAGGACGGCGACGACGAGGGCTGCGATCTCCACGGGTCCACCGTAGGTCTGGGAGGCGGACCGGCGCCGGAGCGGCACGCGCCCGCGTGGGAGCATGACGCACGTGACGCTCGAGACCCGACGCATCGCCTACCAGGGCGAACCCGGCGCGAACTCCCACCTGGTGTGCAAGGAGCACTACCCCGACTGGGAGGCGCTGCCCTGCGCGTCGTTCGAGGACGTCTTCGCCGCGGTCGAGAACGGCGAGGCCGACCTGGCCATGATCCCCATCGACAACTCGATCGCCGGCCGGGTCGCCGACATCCACCACTTCCTGCCGGCCTCCGGGCTGCACATCATCGCCGAGCACTTCCTGCGGATCCGCTTCTGCCTCATGGGCGTGCCCGGGACGACGCTCGACTCGATCACCACCGTGCACAGCCACGTGCACGCGCTGGGCCAGTGCCGGCGGATCATCCGCGAGCACGGCTACACGCCGGTCATCGCGGGCGACACCGCCGGGGCCGCTCGCGAGATCGCCGAGCTCGGCGACGTCACCCAGGCCGCGATCTCGCCGCCGCTGGCCGCCGACATCTACGGGCTGGAGATCCTCGCCGAGGACGTCGAGGACGAGGACCACAACACCACCCGCTTCGTCGTCCTCTCCCGCGAGCTGGTGCAGGCGCCCGCCGGCAACGGCCCGGTCGTCACCAGCTTCATCTTCAACGTGCGCAACCTCCCGGCCGCTCTCTACAAGGCGCTCGGCGGCTTCGCGACCAACGGCGTGAACATGACCAAGCTGGAGAGCTACATGGTCGGCGGCGAGTTCACCGCGACCCAGTTCCTCGCCGAGGTCGACGGGCACCCCGAGGACACCGCGCTCCGCAACGCCCTCGAGGAGCTCGCGTTCTTCACCACCGACGTCAAGGTGCTCGGCGTCTACCCCGCCGACCCGTTCCGGGCCGAGGTCTCGACCTAGGCGGGGTCGAGTAGGTTCGGCCCGTGGAGCAGCACGACCCTCGGATCGCGGACCTGGGCTTCGCGCGCGTCGACGTCGACCGCGCGGCACGCACCGGTGACCCCGAGGTGGTCTACGGCGCGGGCAAGACGCCCGACCAGGTCGTGGCCATCCTCCGGGCCCTGCACGAGAAGCACCCCGCGCGGGCGGTGCTCGCCACCCGCCTCTCCCCCGACACGCTCGACGTCGTCGACCGCGCCCTCCCGGACGCGAGCATCGACCTGGTCGCCCGCGCGGTGACCCTCGGCCCGCTCCCGGAGCCGCGCGGGACCGTGGCCGTGGTCGCCGCCGGCACCTCCGACGCC
>JAEZKN010000412.1 GCA_023415395.1 Actinomycetes bacterium | reverse complement strand
CTGTCGCACGGCGTCGGCCCGGGTCGAGGGGCGGCTCAGCGAGAAGGCGTGCGTCGGTGCGCCCAGGACGACCAGGTCGTAGTCGACGACCCCGCCGGCCTGCGCCACGGGCCGCACGTGCACCTCGGCGCCGCCCGCGGCCAGGCCGTCGGCCACCGCCCGGGCGAGCCGCTCGGTGTTGCCGAACATGGACTCGTAGACCACCAGCGCCTTCATGGCTCCGATGCTCCTCCGGCCGCTCGGCCGGCGGCAGTGCCGGAGCGACTTCCGCACCCGGGACGTTGGTCCTTCGGCGCGAGGACGGTCGCACTGATAGGAATGGGCCATGATCCGTGTCTACCTTCTCGACGACCACGAGGTGGTCCGCCAAGGTCTCCGTGCCCTCCTGGAGAGCACCGGAGAGATCGAGGTCGTCGGCGAGGCCGGCACCGCCGCCGACGCCGCCAGCCGGATCCCGGCCCTCCGCCCGGACGTCGCCGTGCTCGACGCCCGCCTGCCCGACGGTTCCGGCATCGAGGTGTGCCGCACCGTCCGTGCCGTGGACCCGTCGATCAAGGGCCTCATCCTCACCTCCTACGACGACGACGAGGCGCTCTTCGCGGCGATCATGGCCGGCGCCTCGGGCTACGTGCTCAAGGAGATCCGGGGCAACGACCTGGTGGAGGCGATCCGGCAGGTGGCCGCCGGCAACTCCCTCATCGACCCGAGCCTGACCGCGCGGGTGCTGGAGCGGGTGCGCAACCCGCAGACCACCGCGCCCGAGCTGGCGCAGCTCACCGAGCAGGAGCTCAAGCTGCTTGGCCTGATCGCAGAGGGCCTGACCAACCGCCAGATCGGCGAGCGGATGTTCCTCGCCGAGAAGACCGTGAAGAACTACGTCTCCAGCATCTTGGCCAAGCTCGGGCTGGAGCGGCGCACGCAAGCCGCCGTGCTCGCCAGCAAGCTCCTCGGCTAGCGGATCGGCACCCGCCAGACGAAGCAGAGTCCCCGGGGGTCGCGGGGGGTGAGCTCGAGCGTCCCGCCCAGCGCCGACGCCCGCCGGCGGGCGTTGCGCAGGCCGCTCTCGGCGACCGCGGAGGCGATCCCGACGCCGTCGTCCAGGACGGTCATCCGCAGCTCGTGGTCGTCGACGGCCACGTGGATCTCCCCGTGGCTCGCGCCGGCGTGCCGGGCCAGGTTGGACAGCGCCTCGCGCAGCACCGGCACCAGCTGCTCGCGCACCTCGCGGGAGACCACGGTGTCGATCGGTCCCTCGGTCCGCACCGTGGGGGTGAACTTCAGCAGCGGCTCGTACTCGTCGACCAGCCGCCGCAGGTCGGCCCGCAGCGAGTCGCCGTGCCCGTGGTGCTGGAGCTCGAAGATCGTGCTGCGGATGTCGCGGATCGTCACGTCCAGCGCCTCGACCGCCGCGTCGATGCGTTGGCTCACCTCCGGGGACCGCGCCATGGCCACGGCGCCCTGGAGCTGGAGGCCGGTGGCGAAGAGCCGCTGGATGACGACGTCGTGCAGGTCGCGCGCGATCCGCTCCCGGTCCGAGGTCACGGCCAGCTCGGAGCGCTCCTCGATCGCCCGCGCCCGGTCGAGCGCGAGCCCGGCCTGGTCGGCGAAGGTCGCGAGTAGCACGCCCTCCTCGTACGGCGCCGGAGGAGTGCCGGGCGGCTGCAGCACGACGAGCAGCGCCGCCCCGAGCAGGTGCGTCCGCATCGGCACCAGCGTGGCTGCGAAGCCGCCCAGGGACACGTCGACCGCGGGGCCGTCGGGCCGCGGCCACGGGCGGGTGTCGAGCTCGGCGAGTGCCTCCTCCACCACGGGCCGGGCGGCGGCGTCGGCGGGCACGGTGTGCACCGCCGAGCCCTCCTGGCGGTGGAGGGCGGCGGTGGCCGACGCGCGCGTCATCGCGCGGGCCGAGCGCGCCACCTCGGCCAGCCCGTCATCGATCTCCAGCGGCGGCTGCAGCGACTCCGCCAGCCGGGCGGTGGCCTCGAGCCACTGTCGCCGTCGCTCGCTGAGCCCGTAGGCGCGCGCGTTGTCGATGACGAAGCCGGCGGTGCTCGCCAGCGCCTCCACCAGAGCCTGGTCCTGCTCGGTGAAGGAGGTCCCGCCGGCCTTCTCGGTGAGGTAGAGGTTGCCGAACACGGTGCCGCGGATCCGCACCGGCACGCCCAGGAACGTGCCCATCGGGGGGTGGTTCGGCGGGAAGCCGGCGGCCCGCGGGTGCTGGGTCAGGTCGTCGAGCCGGATCGGCTCGGGGTGATGGATCAGCAGGCCGAGGATGCCGCGGCCGTGCGGGAGCTCGCCGATCGAGGCCCGCTGGTCGTCGGTGAGGCCGGTCGTGACGAACTCGACCAGGAAGTCGTCGTTGCCGACCACGCCCAGGGCGCCGTACCGCGCCCCGGTCAGCTCGGTGGCGGCCTCGACGATCCGGCCCAGGACCGAGTTGAGGTCGAGGTCCGAGGAGATCGCGGTGACCGCCTCGAGCAGGGCTCGGGTCGAGTCGGGCAGTGCGGCGTCGCGGATGTCCGTCACGGCCCCGATTGTCACACGGTGCGGCTCACCGGCAGTGCGGAGTGCAGGTTCCAGGTCTCGCCGATGCGGCGTCCGCTGAGCTCGGTCCAGCGCAGCCGCAGGTAGAGGCTGCGCGCGCCGGCCGCCCAGGGACGCGGCTCCCAGGTCGTGCGGATGTGCTCGAGCTGGTCTGGCTTGGTGACGACCTCGCCGCGGCCGCGGGCGACCACGCTCCAGCCGCGCTGGCGGTCGTGGTCGAACTGGTCCACCTCGAACGCGAGCATGCTGTCGCGGCCGTAGGTGCCCAGGATGCTGTACGGCGACGTCCGGACGATGATCGCGTCGTCGACAACCGAGTAGTTGACCGGCACGATGTGCGGCCCGTCCGGCGAGGACAGCGCGATCCGCCCGCCGACGCCGGAGCGGAGCAGGCGCTCGCACTCCTCGAAGGTGAGGTCGATGGACTCGTGCATGTCAACCATGGTGAGCCCGGCCACGTCGTACGGCGAGGGGTCCAAGGTCCCGAACGCGGGGGCCTTGGACGGTACTGGCGGGGAGTCCTCGCGCAGGAGCGTGGGGTCATGGAGAACAGCATCATCCCGAGCGGCACCGTCGTCGTCGGCGTCGACGGATCGCCGTCCTGCGAGCGGGCCCTCGAGTGGGCTGCCCGCCACGCGGTGCTCGAGCGCCGCCAGCTCACCCTGGCCCACGGCTTCGACCCGGTGCGGCCCGACGGGCGCGACCACCTGCGCCGGGCGCGGGAGCGCGTGCGCGAGATCGCCCCCGACCTGGCCGTCCACGAGGCGCTCTGGCCCGCCGATCCGCAGGTGACGCTGCTCGACCTCGCGGAGCGCGCCGCGCTCGTGGTGGTCGGGTCCCGCGGGCGCGGCCCGATGCGCAGCGTGCTGCTCGGCTCGCTCGGACTCGCGCTCGCGCGGCGGTCCCGGTGCCCCCTCGTCGTGGTGCGCCCCGGGCACCGTGGCCTCGTGCGCCACGGCGTCGCCGTCGGTGTCGACGGGAGCCCCGGGAGCCGGCCCGCGGTCGAGTTCGCCTACGAGCAGGCCTCGTCGTACGGACTGCCACTGACGCTCCTGCACAGCGGGTCCGGGGCGGAGGCGGAGGTCGCGGTCGCCGAGGCCGTCGCGGGCCTGGCGGAGAAGTACCCCGAGGTGCGGGCCGAGACCCGGATCGTCGCCGAGGACCCCGCCGACGCGCTGGCCCGCGAGTCGCACCGGATGGACCTGGTCGTGGTCGGGGCGCACCACGGCCACGGCCTGCGCCCGTCGGTGACCAGCGCCGTGCTGGAGCACGCAGCCGGCCCCGTGGCCGTCGTTCCCAGCGCCATGGCAGGGTCTGACGCATGACGGACGTCCCTGCACACACCATCGTCGTCGGCACCGACGGCTCCGCGACTGCTGACCGGGCGGTCGTCTGGGCCGCCGAACAGGCCCGGGCGGAGGGTCGTGACCTCACGATCGTCCACGCCGTCCCGGTGGTCGGGACGACGTCGACGTTCTGGATGGAGTCCGCCGGCATCGACAGCGCCGAGGCGAGGGCGGCCATCGCCGCGGAGGCCGAGCAGCTGCTCGCCGAGGCCGCCCGCACGGCGCTCGCCGTGGCGCCCGGCGTCGAGATCCGCGGCGTCGTGGCCGAGATGGACCCGCGCGACGCGCTCCTCGACCTCGCCCCCGACGCCGCGATGGTCGTGCTCGGCTCGCGAGGCCGCGGCCCGGTCGCCAGCCTGCTGCTCGGCTCGGTCGCCCACGCGCTGTCCCGCGACGCCCGCTGCCCCGTGGTCG
>JAEZKN010000581.1 GCA_023415395.1 Actinomycetes bacterium | reverse complement strand
TGCTCGCCCACCTCGAGCAGAGCGCGGCCGGGCACGGGGCGGAGGTCGTGGTGCTCGAGACCGGGCTGAAGCAGCCCGAGGCGATCGCGCTCTACGAGTCCAGCGGCTACACCCCGATCCCGGGGTTCGGCCACTACCAGGACTCGCCGACCTCACGCTGCTACGCGCGCCGCCTGCCGAGCACGAGGTAGCGCTCGTCGTCGACGCGCTTGCCCCAGTAGGCCGGGTCGGGCAGCGGCCGCAGCGTCGGCGCCAGGCCCGCGCCCTCGACCAGGGCGACGGTCTGCTCGGCGGTGAGCCCCGAGCCGGTCGACCAGCTCCCCTCGACGAGCACGAGGCGGCCGTCGGGCACGAGCAGGTCGACCCACCGCGCCAGCGCGTCGGCGGGGGAGGGCAGGGCCCAGAGCACGTGGCGGCAGAGCACGACGTCGTACGCCGCGGCCGCGAGCTCGGGTGCCGAGGCGTCGCCGACGCGGAACGTCATGCCCGGGTAGGTCCCCGCCTTGGCCTCCGCCCGCCGCACCATCTGGGGCGAGAAGTCGACGCCGTCGACCGCGTGCCCGTCCTCGGCGAGCAGCAGCGACAGCGACCCCGTCCCGCAGCCCAGGTCGGCGATCCGCGACGGGATCGGCGGCACCACCGACCGGAGGAGCGCCTGCCACGCGCCCCGCACGACGGGGTCGTGCAGCCCGTGGTCCGGGGCCTCGTCGAAGGCCTCGGCCTCGACGTCCCAGAGCTCCCTGTCCCGAGAAGAGGTCACCCCGCCCACTCTAGGTCCCGAGGCTCGCCCCGCGGGCCGCGCACGCCACGTCGAGTGCCTCGGTCGCGGCGTCCATCGCCGGGAGCGGTACGTCGAGCGGCACGGTCAGCCGCTGCCCGTCGATCTCCAGCAGCACCACGAAGTCGAACGGCGCGGTCGCCTGGCCGCGGGCGTGCTCGTCGCACCGGTTGCCGGGCGTGATCTCGAACGGGATCTCGGCCGTGCGCCGGCCGGGCTCGAGCGTCGTCCGCCCGGGCAGCCGCAGCCCGTGCAGCACGCTGCCGTCGACGCCGGTCAGCTCGACGAGCGGGTCGCCCTCGCGACGGGTGAGCAGCAGCGCCCCTCGCGCGCGGGCGTCCCGTCCGGTCCCGACGACCGACCAGTGCCGGGAGTAGCCGAGCTCGAGCGTCCGGTCGAGCAGGGCCTCGTCGCACTGGGTGCGCCAGAGCCGCTGCAGGTAGACGGTGCCGTCGGCCTCGAGGTGCTCGCGGATCTCGCCGCGGTCGGTGTCCACGACCCCGGTCGCCGGGCCCTGCCCGTCGTCGGAGCCGCACGCCGGGGCCGGCAGGTCGAACCGCAGGTCCAGGGTCTGGCCGGCCGTCAGCGTGGCGTCCTCGGGGGCCGCCGGACCGTCGGGGTAGCCGGGCCACTCGATCCGCACGGACCGGACGGTGAACGGCTCGTCGGTGGTGTTGGTGACGCGGAGCAGCGCGTGCTCGGTGCCCTCGAGGGGGATCAGCTGGGTGAAGCCCAACGTCGCCGTCGGCGGGTCCTGCTGGGCGGGCGCGGGTGCGTCGCCGTCGCACCCTCCGGCCAGCACGAGAGCCGCGAGCACGAGCGGCAGCCACCGGGTCACCGCCCTAGGCTAAGGCCGTGCTGCTCCCTCCGAAGGTCGCTCACGGGATCGCCGACGGGTCGGTGTCGTTGGCCTTCCGGCGATGGCGCAAGCAGGACGGGCGGGTCGGGTCGCAGTTCCGCACCGTCGCGGGCGTGGTCCGGGTGGACGCCGTCGACGTGGTCGAGCCCGGCACGATCACCGACGAGGAGGCGCGGGCGGCCGGCTGGCCCGACGCCGCCCGGCTGCGCCGGCAGCTCGACAAGGCCGGCGCCGAGGAGGACGGCGACCTCGCGACGTACCGGGTGCGGCTCTCGTGGGCCGGGCCGGACCCGCGGATCGCGCTGCGGGAGAGCGCGGACCTCACCGACGAGGACGTCGCCGCCATCGACGCGAGGCTCGAGCGGCTCGACCGCGCCAGCAGCCACGGTCCGTGGACGATGGCCACGCTCGACGTGATCCGCCGCCGGCCGCACACCCGCGCGCCGGACCTCGCGGCCGAGGTGGGCCGCGAGCGCGACCCGTTCAAGATCGACGTCCGCAAGCTCAAGAACCTCGGCCTGACCCGCAGCTTCGACGTCGGCTACGAGGTGTCCCCGCGTGGCCTGGCCTACCTCGAACGGACCGATCGCGCCTAGCATCGCTCAGATGCGCCGTCTCGGGATCGCACTCCTCGCCACCGCCCTGCTGCTCCTCGCTCCTGCACCCGCCCACGCGGAGATCGAGGACTATGCGTCCTACGACCCGTCGGCGAAGTGTCATCCGAAGCCGTTCGCCGGCACCCAGCAGCTCGGTCGGTGGGTGGCCCGCAAGCACGGCGGCGGCTACATCGGCACGGGCCGGCCGTGCCGCCGCAAGGACGGTCCGACCTCCGACCACCAGACCGGCCGCGCCTTCGACTGGTCCGTCGACGCGACCAAGGCGCGCGACCGCGCCCGGGTGAAGACCTTCCTGCGCCGGATCTTCGCTGAGGACCGCGCCGGCAACACCGACGCGCTGGCCCGCCGGATGGGCATCGCCTACGTCATCTGGAACGACCGGATGTACCCGGCGTGGACCCGGTTCCGCGCCGAGCCGTACCTCTCCTCGTCGTGCCCGCGGAAGCGGACGTGCTCCCAGACGCTGCGCCACCGCGACCACGTGCACGTGTCGCTGAGCAAGGCCGGCGCACGCGGCCGGACCAGCTGGTACGCGCGGCGGTGACCCCTCCGCCTCAGGCGGTCACTCCGCCCAGGCGGCCTGCCAGCCGTCCACCTCCGAGGCGGGACGCGAGGGCGGGCCGGTGTAGATCGCGGAGGGCCGGATCAGGCGCCCGGTGCGCTTCTGCTCCAGGATGTGGGCCGACCAGCCGCCGGTGCGCGCGCAGGTGAACATCGAGGTGAACATGGTGGCCGGGACCTCGGCGAAGTCGAGCACGATGGCGGCCCAGAACTCCACGTTGGTCTCGAGCACGCGGTCCGGGCGCCGCTCGCGCAGCTCGGCCAGCGCGGCCTGCTCCAGGGCCTCGGCGACCTCGTAGCGCGGGGCGTCCAGCTCGCGCGCGGTGCGGCGCAGCACCCGGGCGCGGGGGTCCTCGGCCCGGTAGACCCGGTGCCCGAAGCCCATCAGCCGCTCGCCGTTGTCGAGCAGCTCCTTGACGTAGGAGGCCGCGTCGCCGTCGCGACGCTCGACCTCCTCGATCATGCCGAGCACCCGCGACGGTGCGCCGCCGTGCAGCGGGCCGCTCATCGCGCCGATCGCCCCGGAGAACGCCGCGGCCACGTCCGCGCCGGTGGAGGTGATCACCCGGGCGGTGAAGGTGGAGGCGTTCATGCCGTGCTCGGCGGCCGAGGACCAGTAGGCGTCGATCGCGTGCGCGTGCTTGGGGTCGGCCTCGCCCTTCCAGCGGATGAGGAACTTCTCCGCGAGCGTCTTGCCCTCGTCCACGACCTTCTGCGGGACGACGGGCTGGCGCAGCCCGCGCGCGGACTGCGCGGCGTAGGAGAGCACCATGACCGCGAGCCGGCCGATGTCCTCGCGCGCCTGCTCGTCGCTGATGTCGTAGGTCTGGCCGAACCCGAAGGCCGGGGCGAGCATCGCCACGGCGGCCTGGACGTCCACGCGGACGTCGCCGGTGTGCACCGGCAGGTTGTACGGCTCCGCGGGGGCCAGGCCGGGGGTGTAGGCGCCGTCGATGAGCAGGCCCCACACGTTCTCGAACGGCACCCGGCCGACGATCTCCTCGATGTCCACGCCGCGGTAGCGCAGCGCGGAGCCCTCCTTGTCCGGCTCGGCGATCTCGGTGGCGAAGGCGACGACGCCCTCCAGCCCGTGCTGCACGTCTACGTCGGTCACGCAGCGGAGTCTAGGGTCGGAGCCATGGACCTCGCAGGCTTGCGTGCTGAGTATGGACGGGCCGGCCTCGACGAGGCCGACCTCGCGCCCTCCCCGATGGAGATGTTCGAGCGGTGGATGCGGGAGGCGCAGGAGGCCGGCCTGCACGAGCCGAACGCGATGGTGGTGGCCACCGCGGACGCCGACGGCGCGCCGTCCTCGCGGATGGTGCTGCTCAAGGGGCTGCGCCACGAGGGAGGGGAGGCGGGCTTCGTCTTCTTCACCAACACCGGCTCCCGCAAGGGCCGCGAGCTGGCGGCCAACCCGCGCTGCGCGCTGCTCTTCCCCTGGCACCCGCTCGAGCGACAGGTGCGGGTCGACGGTGTCGCGACACCGCTGCCCGCGGCCGACGTCGAGGCCTACTTCACCACCCGCCCGCGCGGGTCGAAGCTCGGTGCCTGGGCCTCCCCCCAGTCGCGGGGGACCACCCGCGAGGAGCTGGCCGGGGCCCTCGAGGAGGCCGAGGCGCGCTACCCCGACGAGGTGCCGGTCCCCGCGGAGTGGGGCGGGTACGTCGTGCGGGCCCATGCCGTGGAGTTCTGGCAGGGCCGGGCGGGGCGCATGCACGACCGCCTCGTCTACCGGCGCACGGCCGACGGCTGGGGGACCGAGCGCCTGGCTCCGTGAACTCCGTTGTGAGTGAGTGCTCACTCACTTAGGATCGAGGGCGTGCCACCCCGTGCCCGTCCGAAGTCGCCCGAGGAGCGCCGCGCCGAGCTGACCGACGTGACGCTCCGGCTGATGCGCGTCCACGGGCGCGAGGTCACCACCCGCCAGATCGCCGAGGCGGCCGGCATCGCGGAGGGCACGATCTTCCGCGCCTTCTCCTCCAAGGAGGAGCTGGTCGACGCGGCCATCGACCGGGCCTTCGAGCCCGGGGACGTGATCGCCCGGATCGAGCAGATCGACCCCGACCTGCCGCTGCGCGACCGCCTGGTCACCTTGGTGTCGATCCTCCAGCAGCGCTTCCGCGCGACCTTCGACCTGATGCAGAAGGTCGGCATCGTCGGCCCGCCCAAGCACCGGCACGACAGCGAGGCCGCCCAGGCCTGGCGGGCCCGCCAGGAGCAGCTGTTCCTCGCGCTCGTCGGCACCGACCGGGACCGCCTGCGCGTGCCGGCCGACCACTTCGTCCACGTCCTGCGACTGCTGGCCTTCGCCGGCAGCCACCCGCTCATCGCCGACGGCCGCATCCTCTCGCCCGAGGAGATCGTCGACACCGTGCTCACCGGCCTCCTGCGGCTCGGGAAGGAGTCCTGATGCTCGTCCGCCTGCTCCGGGAGCGGCTGGCGCCGTACCGCACGCTGATCGGCCTCGTCGTGCTGTTCCAGTTCGCCGGCGTGGTGGCGCTGCTCTACCTCCCCAGCCTGAACGCCGACCTCATCGACCGCGGGGTCGTCACGGGCGACACCGGCTACATCCTGCGCGTCGGCGGGATCATGCTGCTGATCTCGCTGGGCCAGGTCGCCTGCGCGGTGGCGGCGGTCTGGTGCGGCTCGCGGATCGCGATGGGCTTCGGGCGCGACGTCCGGGCGGCGATCTTCGCGCGGGTCGGGACCTACTCCACCCGGGAGGTGCAGCAGTTCGGCGCGCCGTCGCTGATCACCCGCAGCACCAACGACGTGCAGCAGACCCAGATGCTCGTGCTGATGGCGTGCAACCTGGCCGTGCAGAGCCCGATCATGATGGTCGGCGGCGTGCTGATGGCGCTGCGCGAGGACGTCGGCCTCGGCTGGATCCTCGCCGTGGTGGTGCCCGCGCTCTTCGTCGCCGTCGGCTTCGTCGTCAGCCGGATGGTGCCGAGCTTCCGGGCGATGCAGGCGCGCATCGACGAGGTCAACCGCGTGCTGCGCGAGCAGATCACCGGCATCCGCGTCGTGCGGGCCTTCGTGCGCGAGCCGCACGAGCGCGCCCGGTTCGGCGAGGCGAACGACGCCCTGACCGACGTGTCGGTGCGGGCGGGTCGCTGGATGGCGACGATGTTCCCGCTGGTGATGCTGGTCGTGAACGTCTCCAGCGTCGCGGTCGTCTGGTTCGGCGGGCACCGCGTCGACAACGGCCAGATGGAGGTCGGAGCGCTGACGGCGTTCCTCGCCTACCTGATGCAGATCCTCATGTCGGTGATGATGGCGACGTTCATGCTGATGATGGTGCCGCGGGCGGCGGTGTGCGCCGACCGGATCGTCGAGGTCCTCGACACCGAGACCTCGGTGCCGGCGCCGCGGCAGCCGGTCGCGCCGGACCCGGCGCTGCGGGGCCACCTCGACCTCGAGGGCGTGACGTTCGCCTACCCCGGGGCCGACGCGCCCGTGCTCCACGACGTCACCTTCTCCGCGCGACCGGGCCAGACGGTGGCCGTCATCGGCTCGACCGGTGCCGGCAAGACCACGCTGGTCAACCTCGTGCCGCGGCTCTTCGACGCCACCTCGGGCACGGTCCGGGTCGGCGGTCGCGACGTCCGCGACGTCGAGCCGGAGCTCCTCTGGAGCCAGCTGGGGCTGGTGCCGCAGAAGGCCTACCTCTTCAGCGGCACGATCCGCAGCAACCTGCTCTACGGCAAGGGCGACGCCACCGACGAGGAGATGTGGTCCGCGCTGGAGGTCGCCCAGGGCCGCGACTTCGTGGAGGCGCTGCCCGAGGGCCTCGACGCCCCGGTCGCCCAGGGCGGCACCAACTTCTCGGGCGGCCAACGCCAGCGCCTGGCGATCGCCCGGGCCCTGGTCCGCAGGCCCGGCATCTACCTCTTCGACGACTCGTTCTCGGCGCTCGACCTGGCCACCGACGCGCGGCTGCGGGCGGCGCTGGCCCCCGTGACGCGGGACGCGACGGTGCTGATCGTCGCCCAGCGGGTCAGCACGATCCGCGACGCCGACCTGATCCTGGTGGTCGAGGACGGCGTGGTCGTCGGTCGCGGCACCCACCAGGAGCTGCTGGCCGGCAACGCGACGTACCAGGAGATCGTGTCCTCCCAGCTGAGCGCGGAGGAGGCGGCCTGATGGCGACCGCGTCGAAGGGGCGGGAGTTCAAGGCGACCGAGCGCATCGTCGCGCCGCAGGGCGGTCCGGGCCGCGGGCCGATGGGCGGCGGCATGGTCGGCCAGAAGGCGATGACCTTCGTCCCGTCCGCGAAGCGGCTGGTCGGGCGGATGCGGCCCGATCGCGGCAAGGCCTTCCTGGTCGTGCTGCTCGGCGTCGCCAGCGTGGCGCTGATGTCGGTCGGTCCGCGGATCCTCGGCCACGCCACCGACCTGGTCTTCAACGGCTTCGTCGGCGCCAGGATCCCGCCCGGCACCCCGGAGTCGCAGTGGCCCGAGGCGGTCCGCGGGGCCGACCTGGTGCCCGGGCAGGGCGTCGACTTCGACGCGGTCGGCCAGGTGCTGCTGGTCGTCCTGGCGATCTACGCCGGCGCCTCGCTGCTCGCCTGGCTCCAGGGCTTCATCCTCAACACCGTCGTGCAGAACACCGTCCGGCAGCTGCGCGAGGACGTCGAGGGCAAGATCCACCGCCTGCCGCTCGGCTACTTCGACCGGTCGCCGCGCGGGGAGCTGCTCTCGCGCGTCACCAACGACATCGACAACGTCTCGCAGACCCTGCAGCAGACGATGAGCCAGCTGCTCACGTCGCTGATGACGGTCGTCGCGGTGCTCGGCATGATGTTCTGGATCTCGCCGCTGCTGGCGCTGGTCGCGCTGGTGACGGTGCCGCTCTCGCTCCTCGTGACGGCCCAGATCATGAAGCGGTCGCAGGGCATGTTCGTCGCGCAGTGGCGGCGCACCGGCGCGCTCAACGCCCAGGTGGAGGAGGCCTTCTCCGGCCACGCGCTGGTCAAGGTGTTCGGCCGTCAGGAGGAGGTCGAGCGCCGGTTCGCCGAGGAGAACGACGAGCTCGCCAAGGTCAGCCTCGGCGCCCAGTTCGTCAGTGGCCTGATCATGCCCTCGATGATGTTCATCGGGAACCTCAACTACGTGCTGGTCGCGGTCATCGGCGGCCTCCGGGTCGCGAACGGCCAGCTGTCGCTGGGTGAGGTGCAGGCCTTCATCCAGTACAGCCGGCAGTTCACCCAGCCGCTGACGACGCTCGCGTCGATGGCCAACCTGCTCCAGTCCGGCGTCGCGTCGGCCGAGCGGGTCTTCGAGCTGCTCGACGCCGACGAGGAGCCGACCGAGGCCACGGAGGCGCCGTCCTCGGCGCGACGCGGCGAGGTCGCGTTCGAGCACGTGTCGTTCCGCTACGACGAGGACCGACCGCTGATCACCGACCTCTCGCTGGTCGCCCGTCCCGGGGAGACCGTGGCGATCGTCGGTCCGACCGGCGCCGGAAAGACCACGCTGGTCAACCTCGTGATGCGGTTCTACGAGCTCGACGCGGGGCGGATCACCCTCGACGGTGTCGACGTCGCCGCGATGCCGCGGGCGGCCCTGCGCAGCCAGGTGGGCATGGTGCTGCAGGACACCTGGCTCTTCGCCGGTACCATCCGCGACAACATCGCCTACGGACGCCCCGACGCGACCGAGGAGCAGATCCGCGAGGCCGCGCGGGCGACGTTCGTCGACCGCTTCGTCCACTCGCTCCCGGACGGCTACGACACGCTCATCGACGAGGACGGCTCGAACCTGTCGGCGGGCGAGCGCCAGCTGGTGACGATCGCGCGGGCGTTCCTCACCGACCCGGCGCTGCTGATCCTCGACGAGGCCACCTCGTCGGTCGACACCCGGACCGAGCTGCTGCTCCAGCACGCGATGGCCGCGCTGCGCACCGACCGCACGTCGTTCGTGATCGCCCACCGGCTCTCGACCATCCGCGACGCCGACCTGATCCTGGTGATGGAGGACGGCGCGATCGTCGAGCAGGGGACCCACGAGTCGCTGCTGGCGAGCGACGGCGCCTACGCGCGGCTCTACCGCTCCCAGTTCGCCGCGGCGGCCGAGACGGACGCCTAGCGCGGTCGACGGTAAATGCCTTGAACGGGGGGTGCGGTCGACCTACGGTGGCCGAACACGGGAAAGGAGGTGGTCCGGAGAATGATCTCTTACAGGACGCGTGAGGTGGCTGCCCGCTAGCAGCCCACTGGCATCACCCGGGGTGGAGTCACTCCGGGCAGGCTGCTGGTGAATCCCAAGCAGTCACCCGACCCGCAGACGATCCGGTCATCACGTCCACCGGAGCGGGCTCCGTCAGGAGTCCACGTCTGCGGGTCGCTGCATTTCCGCTGACCCGTCAGTTCTGGTCGCCGGCAGGGTGCTGACCTGTCCCTTCTGGTGACCAGTCCTGACGGCTCGGCGTGTCCGGGGCGACCATTCCTGACAGATCGACGTTCGTCGCGACCGCCCTGGAGG
>JAEZKN010000423.1 GCA_023415395.1 Actinomycetes bacterium | reverse complement strand
GTCCACCTCGGCGTCCAGGCCGCCGCCGGCTCGGGGACGCCCATCGGCGTCATCCCGTCCGGCACCGGCAACGACGTGGCGCGCTACTTCGGCATCCCCCGCAAGGACCCCGTCGCCGCCGCCGACCGCGTCCTGCGCGGCAAGCCGCGCACGATCGACCTGGCCCGCAGCGGGACGAAGTACTTCACCACGGTGCTGGCCGCGGGCTTCGACGCCATCGTCAACGAGCGCGCCAACAAGATGACCTGGCCCCGCGGCCAGATGCGCTACAACATCGCCACGCTCGCCGAGCTGCGCACGTTCGAGCCGCTGCCCTACACCATCGAGCTCGACGGGGCGTCCCGCAACCTCGAGGCCATGCTGGTCGCGGTCGGGAACGGCCCGTCCTTCGGCGGCGGCCTGCGGATCACCGAGGGCGCGCTGCTCGACGACGGGTTGCTCGACGTCGTGGTCATCAAGCCGATGAGCAAGCCGGGCCTGGTCCGCACCTACCCCAAGCTCTTCAAGGGGACCCACGTCACCCATCCGGCCTACGAGCACCACCGGGTCCGCGCGGTGACGGTCGCGGCGCCGGGGATCGTCTCGTACGCCGACGGCGAGCGCTTCGGCGCGCTGCCCCTGACCGTGGAGTGCGCCGCCGGCGCGTTGCAGGTGCTCGCGTAGGTTGAGGGCATGACGGACCTCAGCCCGTCCGAGCGGTACGCCGACTACCGCAAGCACCAGAAGCACCCGGTGCTCAAGGACTTCTCGTCGCTCTACGACTTCCCGCTCGACGACTTCCAGCTCGAGGGCTGTCGCGCGATCGAGGAGGGCCGCGGCGTCCTGGTCGCGGCCCCCACCGGCTCCGGCAAGACGATCGTCGGCGAGTTCGCGATCCACCTCGCGGTGCAGACCGGCCGCAAGTGCTTCTACACCACCCCGATCAAGGCGTTGTCGAACCAGAAGTTCAACGACCTGGTCGCCCGCTACGGGGCTGAGAACGTCGGCCTGCTCACCGGTGACAACTCGGTCAACGGCGAGGCGCCGATCGTGGTGATGACCACCGAGGTGCTGCGCAACATGCTCTACGCCGGCTCGCGGACCCTGCTGGGCCTCGGGTTCGTGGTGATGGACGAGGTCCACTACCTCGCCGACCGCTCCCGGGGCGCGGTCTGGGAGGAGGTCATCATCCACCTCCCGGAGTCGGTGTCGCTGGTCTCGCTGTCCGCGACGGTCTCCAACGCCGAGGAGTTCGGCGAGTGGCTCCAGACCGTCCGCGGCGACACCCAGACCATCGTCGAGGAGCGCCGCCCGGTCCCGCTCTACCAGCACGTGATGGCCGGTCGCCGGGTGCTCGACCTCTTCGCGAAGTCCGACGTCGACGCCGCCGCCGGGTTCGTGAAGGAGGGCGCGCCCGTCAACGACGAGCTGCTCAAGATCGCCCGCGACGACTGGGCCAGCAACCGGGTCCGCGACCGCCGTTCCCCCCGCGGCAAGGGCAAGCCGGGCCAGCGCAACGTCGGCAACGGCCGGCGGGTGTGGATCCCGAGCCGACCCGACGCGATCGAGCAGCTGGAGCGGATGGCCCTGCTGCCGGCGATCGTCTTCATCTTCAGCCGCGTGGGCTGCGACGCCGCGGTCACCCAGTGCCTCAACGCCGGGATCCGGCTCACGACGCCGGAGGAGCGCGACGAGATCTACGCCTACGTCGAGGAGGCCTGCTCGCACCTGCCGCCGGAGGACCTGCACGTCCTGGGCTACCACGACTTCCTCGACGGCCTCACCCGCGGCGTCGCCGCCCACCACGCGGGCATGCTCCCGGCGTTCAAGGAGTGCGTCGAGGAGCTGTTCCTCCGCGGGCTGTGCAAGGTCGTCTTCGCGACCGAGACCCTGGCGCTCGGCATCAACATGCCCGCGCGCACCGTGGTGCTCGAGAAGCTCTCGAAGTGGAACGGCGAGACGCACGCCGACATCACGCCGGGGGAGTACACCCAGCTCACCGGCCGCGCCGGCCGGCGTGGGCTCGACACCGAGGGCCACGCCGTCGTCCTCTGGCAGCCCGGCATCGACCCGCGCCAGGTGGCGGGACTCGCCTCGACGCGCACCTACCCGCTCCGGTCGTCCTTCCGCCCGTCGTACAACATGGCGGTCAACCTCGTGCACCAGTTCGGCCGCGAGCGCTCGCGCGAGCTGCTGGAGCAGTCCTTCGCCCAGTTCCAGGCCGACAAGGCCGTCGTCGGCCTCGCGCGGCAGCTGCGCAAGGCCGAGGACGCCCTCGAGGGCTACCGCGAGGCGGCCACCTGCCACCTGGGCGACTTCATGGAGTACGCCGCCCTGCGCCGACGGATCAGCGACGTCGAGAAGGGCGCCAGCCGAGCCCGCAAGGCCGACCGGCGCGAGGAGGCGATGGAGTCGCTGCGGGCCCTCAAGCCCGGCGACGTGATCTCGGTGCCGACCGGCAAGTTCCAGGGGTACGCCGTGGTGGTCGACCCGGGGTGGTCGCCGGAGGGGCCGCGCCCCTACGTCGTGACGGCCGACCGCCAGGCCCGCCGGCTGGCCATGATCGACTTCCCGACCCCGGTGACCGCGCTCGCTCGGCTTCGGGTGCCGAAGAACTTCAACGGGCGCAACCCCCAGATGCGGCGCGACCTCGCCTCGGCCCTGCGCTCGCGCACCCACGACCTCGCGCCACCGCCACCGTCACGGACCGCCCGGACCGACCGCAGCCGCACGGCGGCGGACGACGAGATCGCGGACCTGCGCGACCAGCTCCGGGGGCACCCGTGCCACGCCTGCCCGGACCGCGAGGACCACGCTCGCTGGGCCGAGCGCTACTTCAAGCTCGACCGCGACGCCCAGACCCTCAAGCGGCGGGTCGAGCAGCGCACCAACACCGTCGCGCGCACGTTCGACCGCGTCTGCGACGTCCTGACCGCGCTCGACTACCTCGACGGCGAGCAGGTCACCGAGCGCGGCCGGCACCTGATGCGGATCTACTCCGAGCTCGACCTGGTCGCCGCGGAGTGCATCCGCGTCGGGCTCTGGGACGACCTCGACCCGTCCGGTCTCGCCGCTGCGCTCTCCGTGCTCGTCTTCGAGGCACGCCGCGCCGACGACGCGTCGTCGCCGCGGGTGCCGGGCGGGATGGTCCGTGACGTGATCGGGGAGATGGTCCGGCTCTGGGGGACGCTCGACGCCCTCGAGCGCGACCACAAGCTCGACTTCCTGCGCCAGCCCGACCTGGGGTTCGCCTGGGTCGCCTACCGGTGGGCGGAGGGCGACGAGCTCGACGACGTCCTCATGGTCAGCGACCTGGCCGCCGGCGACTTCGTGCGCTGGATGAAGCAGCTCATCGACCTGGCCGGCCAGGTC
>JAEZKN010000421.1 GCA_023415395.1 Actinomycetes bacterium | reverse complement strand
GCCAGCCCTTGGCCGGCTCGCCGCCGCCGACCTGCGGGTCGCCGAAGGTGACCTCGCAGGTGTTGGAGACCTTGATGCCCATCTTGTGCTCGACGTTGGTGACGTAGACGCCGTTGCGCTCGCCGGTGAGCTCGCCGGTCTCGTGGTCGAAGTGGTGCTTGGGCATCCAGAAGAGCGAGAGGCCCTTGGTGCCCGGGCCGCCGACGCCCTCGATGCCCTCGGGGCGGGCGAGCACGAGGTGCATGATGTTCTCGCTCATGTCGTGCTCGGCGCTGGTGATGAAGCGCTTGACCCCGGTGATGTTCCAGGAGCCGTCCTCGTTGCGGGTGGCCTTGGCGCGGCCGGCGCCGACGTCGGAGCCGGCGTCGGGCTCGGTGAGGACCATCGTGCAGCCCCACTGGCGCTCGACCATGATCTCGGCGACCCGCTTGTCGCGGTCGTTGCCGTTGCGGTGGACCACGCCGGCGAACGGGGCGCCCGCGGCGTACATCCAGATCGGGGCGTTCGAGCCGAGGACCATCTCGGCGATCGCCCAGTTGAGGCTGGAGGGGGCGTAGGTGCCGCCGAGCTCCTCCTTGATCTGGAGGCGCCAGAACTCGGCGTCCATCCAGGCCTGGTAGCTCTTCTTGAACGACTCGGGGATCGGCGCGGTGTGGGTCGTGGGGTCGAAGACCGGCGGGTTGCGGTCGCTGTCCTCGAACGACGCGGCGAGGTCCTCGCGGGAGAGGCGCTCGACCTCGGCGAGCACCTCACGAGCGGTGTCGGAGTCGACCTCGGCGAACGGCCCGGTGCCGAGCACCCGGTCGCGGCCGAAGACCTCGAAGAGGTTGAACTCGATGTCGCGGATGTTGCTCTTGTAGTGGCTCACTGCCCCCACCTTCACGTTGACTACTCGTCGGTAACACCAGCCTACGTACCCGTCAGTAACCCCGCAACAGCGGCTCCCCCATCCCGGGGAAGCGTGATCGGGAATACCTTCTAAAGGCGATAGGTGTGGCAAACTTGATCGAGTCACTGGACTCAACCGACTCAAGGGTGCAACTCGATCATGCGCAAGCTCATCGTCCTCGGCGTCGTCGGACTCATCGCCCAGCTCATCGACGGCTCGCTCGGCATGGCCTACGGCGTCACGTCGTCCACGCTGCTGCTGGCGGCCGGCGTCGCGCCGGCGGCCGCCTCGGCCGCCGTCCACTTCTCCGAGATCGGCACCTCGCTGGTGTCCGGCTTCTCCCACCACAAGCTCGGCAACGTCGACTGGCGCACGGTGTCGATCCTGGCCATCCCCGGCTTCGTGGGGGCGTTCGCCGGCGCGACGTTCCTCTCGAACCTGCCCGCCGAGACCGCGAAGCCGTGGGTCGCGGGCATCCTGCTCGCGCTGGGCGTCTACGTGATCTGGCGCTTCCTGGTGCTGGGTGGCCGCCGTCCGACCTTCAAGGCCCGGCCCGGCGCGAAGTTCCTCGTCCCGATCGGCCTGGTCGGCGGCACGCTGGACTCCATCGGCGGCGGCGGCTGGGGCCCCGTGGGCACCACCACGCTGCTGTCCTCGGGCCGCCTCGAGCCGCGCAAGGTCGTCGGCTCCATCGACACCTCGGAGTTCGTGGTCGCCGTCGGTGGCTCGCTCGGCTTCATCCTGGCGCTGGGCTCGCAGGGCATCGAGTGGTCCTACGCGATCGCGCTGCTCGCCGGTGGCGTCGTCGCCGCGCCGATCGCCGCGTGGCTGGTCAAGAAGCTCGCCGCCCGAGTGCTCGGCGTCGCGGCCGGCGGCCTGATCATCCTGACCAACTCCAAGACCATCAGCGAGTCGCTCGGTGCCTCCGGTGCCGTCGTCGCGACCATCGCCGCGGTCATCGCCGTCCTGTGGATCACCGGAATCGTGTGGGCGGTCAAGCAGGAGCGCCGCTCGCGCGAGCAGTCCTCCGACACCGACTCCGACCCGGACCTCGTGACCGCTTGACAGATGCCCGGGGCCTAATGACCATGAAAAGACTATACTTAATGGTCATTCCGCCCCGAAGGTGACACGTCGTGCGCAAGCTGGTCCTCCTCGCCCTGGTCGGCCTCGCCGCCCAGCTGGTCGACGGCTCGCTCGGCATGGGGTACGGCGTCACCTCCGCCACCCTGCTGGTCGCCGGCGGGCTCGGTCCCGCGGCGGCCAGCGCTGCGATCCACTTCTCCGAGATCGGGACCTCCCTGGTCTCGGGGGTCGCGCACCACACGCTCGGCAACGTGGACTGGCGCACGGTCGGGATCCTCGCCCTGCCGGGCTTCGTCGGGGCGTTCGCGGGGGCGACCTTCCTGGTCCAGCTCGACGGCGAGGTCGCCCGGCTGCTGGTCGCCGGCCTCCTGCTCGTGCTCGGCGTCTACGTCACCCGGCGCTTCCTGGCCCCCGATCGGCTGCGCTTCCAGGGCCGGCCCTCGGCGCGGTTCCTCGCGCCGGTCGGCCTGGCGGCCGGCGTCCTCGACGCGGTCGGCGGCGGCGGCTGGGGCCCGGTGGGCACGAGCTCGATGCTCTCCTCGGGCCGCCTCGAGCCGCGCAAGGTGATCGGCTCGGTCGACACCGCGGAGTTCGTGGTGTCGGTCGGCGCCTCGCTCGGCTTCCTCGCCGCCCTGGGGAGCCAGGGCATCGAGTGGGCGGTCGTGGCCGCGCTGATGCTCGGCGGTGTGGTCGCCGCCCCGATCGCCGCCCTGCTCGTGCGCCACCTGCCCGCCCGCATCCTCGGCGTCGCCGCCGGTGGCCTGATCGTGCTCACCAACGTGCGCACGCTCGGCGTCCAGCTCCACGTCGAGCAGCTCACCATCGGGCTCGTCGCCTCGCTCGTCGTCACCCTGTGGGTGCTCTGGATCTCCTGGGCGGTCAAGCTCGACCAGGCCGAGCGGGCGGGAGGAGCGGCGCGCCCGGGCGACCTCGTCGCGCACCGGTAGCCGCCAAGGTCGACTGAGCAAGTCGACACATCTGACACAATCGACGCATGCGAGTTTCCGCCAAGTCCGACTACGCCCTCCGTGCGCTGATCGAGATGGCCTCGCGTGAGGACGGTCGCGCCGTGAGCGCGGAGGAGCTCGGCCGGCTCCAGGACATTCCCCACGGCTTCCTCCAGGCCATCCTCGCCGACCTGCGACGCGCCGGTGTCGTCATGTCCCAGCGCGGCCAGTCAGGGGGCTGGCGCATGGGCCGCGAGGCCAGCAGCGTCTCGGTCGCCGACGTGATCCGCGCGGTCGACGGACCGCTCGTCTCGGTCTACGGCCTGCGGCCCGAGTCGGTCACCTACAACGAGACCGCCGACGTGCTCCAGCACGTGTGGATCGCCGGTCGCCGCTCGCTGCGCGACGTCTTCGAGAACGTCTCGATCCAGGACCTCGCCGACCGCACGCTGCCGGACGCGGTCACCTCGCGGACGGCCGACGAGGACGCCTGGCAGCCCCATTAGAACGTGTTCTAGAGTGGCGGCCATGATCACGTCGGACGCCATCACCTGGACCGCGCCGAACGACCCGCACCCGGCCCGCGCGGCCTCGCAGCGCTCCTACTCCGCGGTCGCCAAGGGCGACCTCGCCGAGTGGCTCACGGTGTACGCCGAGGACGCGGTCCTCGAGGACCCGGTCGGGCCGTCGATGTTCGACCCCGAGGGCCGAGGTCACCGCGGCCACGCCGGCATCGCGGCGTTCTGGGAGCGGGCCATCGCGCCGATCGCGACCTTCGAGTTCGAGATCTTCGACTCCTTCGCCAACCCGGGCAGCAACACCTGCGCCAACATCGGACGGATCCGGACCTCCTTCCCCGACGGCAGCCACACCACGACCGAGCTGATCATGGTCTACGTCGTCGACGACGAGGGCCGGGTGACCTCGATGAAGGCCTACTGGGAGCCCGACCGGACGATGGCGACCTTCACGCCGGCGTCCTAGTCCGGTCCTCGCCCGACGCCGCGCCGGACCAGGACCGCAGGGTGTGGTCGAGGGCGTCCAGGACGCGTCCCCAGCTCTCCTCCGCGGAGGGCTCGCTGTGGTCGAAGCTGCCGCCGAGCTCGAGGTCGGTGTAGCCGCGCACGACGCTGCCCAGCAGGCGGATGGCGTGGACCGTGTCCGCCTCGTCGAGCGGGTAGCCGCGCAGCACCGCACGGGTGAGGTCGGCGTGCCGGCGGCCGGCGGGGAGTGCCGGGC
>JAEZKN010000407.1 GCA_023415395.1 Actinomycetes bacterium | reverse complement strand
GTCGAGCAGCGCCCGGATGCGGGCCGTCGTCGGGACGGTGCCCTCCAGCGCCGCCTCGGTCGCGGTGGCCCCCAGGGCGTCGGCGCGCCCGCGCCCCGCACGATGCGTACGCCGGTCCAGGTGCCGTCGCGCCCGACGTCGGCGCTCACGGTCGCCGATGCGGTGGCGAAGTCGCCCTGGTAGAGCGCCAGCTTGCGGAAGCTCCCGCGGCGGCTCGCCGCGGGCACCGGCACCACGATCTCGGCGATGATCTCGCCGTCCGCGAGCGCGAGCTCGCCGGGTCCGTCGTAGAGGTCGGCGAGCGGCAGCCGGCGCCGGCGCTCGCCGCGTCGGAGCACGACCTCGGCGTCGGCCGCCTGCAGCACCGTGCCGAGGTCGGAGGGCGTGACGGCCTGGCAGCGGTGACCGTCGATGACGGCGTGCTGGAAGCGGTGGTCGCCCTCGACGGCGTAGCACGGGCTGGTGACGCCGTTGCGCTTGTAGCAGGAGAACCCGTTGCGGAAGAACCAGCAGCGCTTCTCCTGGGCGAGGTTGCCGCCCACCGTCGCGCTGTTGCGGATCTGGGGCGAGGCGATGCTGCGGACCGCCTCGGCGACGTAGGCCAGGCCGGGCGGCAACGACTCCTCCAGCTCGGCCAGGCTGACCGCGGCCCCGATCCGCAGGACCCCGTCCTCCTCGACGACACGACGCATCGACGGGACGCCGATGGTCGACACCAGCACCGGGGCCGGACGCGACTGGCGCTCCCGCTCGACGAGTGCGTCGGTGCCACCACCGATCGGCTGTGCGCCGCCGGCGGCGGCCGAGGCCAGCTCGGCGGCGGTCTCGGGACGCAGGATCCGGGGCGGGGCCGGCGGCACGCTCCCCTGCGCACCGACCCCGGGCCCGAACCGGGTGCCCCAGCGGTGCAGGACGTGGTGGAGGCCCAGCGGGTAGAGGGCGCGCACCGCGGCGACCCACCACCGGCTCGGACGGCGCCAGACGTGGTGCCGCCGGACCCGGCCGTCCTGCTCGGCCAGGGCGGTGATCACCTTGTCGGGGGTGATCGGCAGCTCGGTGATCCGGACGCCGACCGCGTCGCGGACGGCGTTGGCGACGGCCGCACCGGGCGGGATGATCGACATCTCGCCGACGCTCTTCGCGCCGTAGGGACCTGCGGGATCGTGGGCGTTGACGATCACGGGGCGCACCGATGGGAGGTCGGCCGACCGCGGCATGGCGTAGTGCAGGTAGGTCGGGTTCACGACCCGGCCGCCCTCGCGCACCAGCTCCTCGCCGAGCGCTGCACCCAGCCCCATCGCCGCGCCTCCGGCGATCTGCCCCTCGACGGCCGTGGGGTTGATCGCCTGGCCGACGTCGTGAGCCGCGACGTAGTCCAGGACGGAGACCTTGCCGGTGCGCCGGTCGACCTCGACGAGGGCACCGTGGGCGGCGTAGGCGTAGGTCGGGGAGAGGTTGAAGCGGTCCTTGTCGGGCGAGATCATCTCGGTGCCCTCGAGGACGTAGCTGACCTCGTGGCTGAGGCAGCCGTCCCGGGCCTCGTCGCTGAGCCGGACCAGGTCAGCGAGGTCCACCTCGCCGGTCGGCGCGACCGCCTTCCCGTCCCGGAGCACCACGTCGCCGCTGCCCAGCTTGGCCGCGGCGAGGGTCCGCACCGTGTCGGCGAGCTCGCGCGCGGCCTTCCCCACCGACGACCCGGTCATGTGCGTGCCGCGCGAGGACCAGGCGCCCAGCTCGAACGGCGTGCGCTCGCTGTCCATCGAGAGCACCTCGACGTCGGCCAGGTCGACCCCGAGCTCGCTCGCCGCGATCTGAGCCAGGATCGTGTTCTGGCCGGTGCCTGCATCCGCACTCCCGTGCCGGACCCGCACGCGACCGTCGTCGAGGAGATCGACCGCGGCGTCGCTGCGGTTGGCCATCTCGTAGGCGTAGGCGCCGCTGCCGTGCATGCCGGCCGCGACGCCGAGGCCGCGGTCGGCGCCGGTGGCGTGGTGCTCGGCCCGGCGCGCCTCCCAGTCGAGGCCGTCGCGGACCGCGACCAGGCAGTCCTCGAGCCGCGAGGTGGTCACCTCGTAGCCGCAGAGGGTCACCTCGTGCTCCGGGCCCAGGTTGCGCAGGCGCATCTCGAGCGGGTCGATGCCCAGGCGGTGGGCCAGGTCGTCGACCTGGGACTCGACCGCGAGCGAGACCTGGGGGGTGCCGTACCCGCGGAACTGGCCCCCGGGCTGCGTGGCGGTGTCGACGAGCCGGGCGGTGAACGTCGCTGCGTCGGGGCGGTACATCGACCCGAGCGTGATCACGCCGACACGCATGACCGAGGAGCCCATGTGGTTGTAGCTGCCGTTGTCGACGAGGATGTCGGCGTCGAAGAGGCTGATGCGGCCGTCCGCGTCGGCGGAGGTGCGCAAGCGGGTCTCGAAGCGGTGGCGCGGCTTGTTCGCCCCGAACTCCTCCTCGCGGCTGAGCTCGAGGAGGACGGGCCGGCCCGCCTTGCGCGAGAGCGCCGCGGCCAGCACCTCGTGCTCGCTGGCCTTGGACTTCGAGCCGAAGCCACCGCCGACGGCCACCTCCCGGCAGATGACGTGGTCGTGCGGGATCCCGAGGAGGTGCGAGACCTCCTTGGCGATGAACCAGGGGGCCTGCGTGGAGGTCCAGAGCTCGACCTTCCCGGAGGCCTCGTCCCAGGCCGCCAGCGTGGTGTTGGGCTCCATGCAGGCGTGGGAGACGCTCGGGTAGACGTAGTCGCCCTCGACGGTGATCGCGGCGGCGGACCGTCCCGCCTCCGCGTCACCCCACTCGGTGCGCAGCAGCACGGCGACGTTCGCCTCGTCGGTGACGCGTTCGTGGAGGCGGAGGGCGCCCGGCGCCAGCGCCTCCCGCGGGTTGAGCGGGGCGCGTCGGACCCGGTAGCGGACCCGGATCGCACGCAACGCGGCCCGCGCGATCTCCGGCGTGTCGGCCGCGACCGCCG
>JAEZKN010000325.1 GCA_023415395.1 Actinomycetes bacterium | reverse complement strand
ACCCGGCAGGTGCGTGGCGGCAACAAGTACCGCTTCCACCGCCGGATCCGGCCCGAGGACGTCATCACCGCGACCTGGCGGATCGCCTCGGTGACCGAGAAGGTCACCGGGTCGGGCAACGAGATGCTGATCATCGCCTCGACCGCGACCTACACCAACCAGGACGACGAGCTGCTGGCGGAGAACGAGGAGACGATCATCTTCGTCGGGTTGGAGAAGAAGTGACTGCCGTCGACCACGCCACGATCGCTGTCGGCGACGCGATCCCGCCGCTGGAGCGCACCATCGGCCTGACCGACATGGTCGCCTACGCCGGCGCCACCTGGGACTGGCACAAGCTGCACTACGACCAGGCCTACGTCGCGGAGAAGAAGCTGCCCGGCCCGATCGTCGACGGCCAGGTCTACGGCGCGCTCCTCGTCGAGATGCTCCAGGACTGGCTCGGCCCGCAGTCGTTCGTGCACGAGCTCGAGTTCACCTTCCGCAACCTCGTCTTCGCCGGGGAGACGCTGCGCTGCGCCGGCACGGTGGTCGAGATCTCGGCCGACCGGCTGGTGGCGGAGCTGTCGGTCGTCGTGGTGGCCGAGGACGGCAGCGACGGCCGCGCGGCCGCGGCGTCGTGCCGCGCCGTCGTGCTGCTCGGTCAGCCGGACGGGCCGGGGGCCCGATGACTCGGTCGAGGGGAGGCGTCGCGATCGTCGGTGCCGCCGAGAGCGACCTCGGCGTCACGAACCGCTCGATCCTGGGCCTGCAGACCCAGGCGATCACCCGCGCCCTCGCCGACGCCGGCCTGACCCTGGCCGACGTCGACGGGCTGGCCACCACCGGGGTGGGCCGCTTCTCCGCGACCTCGCTGGCCGAGCACCTCGGGCTGCAGCCGAGCTGGACGGACTCGACCTTCGCCGGCGGCAGCGCCTTCGAGATGTTCGTCGCCCGTGCCGCCCAGGCGATCGAGGCCGGTCAGGCGTCGGTCGTGGTGATCTCCTTCGCCTCCAACCAGCGCTCGGCGCGCTCGCGCTCCCTCGGGGGTGTCTACGAGGCGCACCTGCCCGAGGCCCAGTTCGAGCAGCCCTACGACCCGCTCTTCCCCGTCTCCTACTACGCGATGGCCGCGCAGGCCTACCTGCACCGCCACGGCCACGGGCGCGAGGCCCTCGCCGAGGTCGCGGTCGCCGCGCGCGAGTGGGCCCTGCTCAACCCGGCCGCGTTCCGGCACGAGGCCGGGCCATTGAGCGTCGACGACGTCCTCGGCGCCACGATGATCTCGACCCCGCTGACCTCGGCCGACTGCTGCCTGGTCACCGACGGCGGGGGAGCGATCGTGCTCACCTCGCTCGAGCGCGCACGGGACCTGCGCAAGCGGCCGGTGGCCGTGCTCGGCTACGGCGAGAGCACCACGAACGCCTCGATGACCGGCGTCGACGACCTCACCGTCACCGGCGCGGTCGCCTCCGGCGCGGCCGCGTTCGGCCGCGCCGGCCTCACCGCCGCGGACGTCGACGTCGCCCAGCTCTACGACTCCTTCACGATCACCGTGCTGCTGAGCCTGGAGGGGCTGGGCTTCTGCGAGCCCGGCGCGGCGCCGGCCCTGGTCCGTGACCGCGCGCTGCCGCTCAACACCTCCGGTGGCGGGCTGTCCTACTGCCACCCGGGCCAGTTCGGCATCCTGCTGCTCGTCGAGGCCGTGCGCCAGCTGCGCGGCGAGTGCGGTGCGCGCCAGGTGCCCGGTGCCGAGGTCGCCCTCGCCCACGGCACCGGCGGCATCCTGTCCACCCACGCCACCGTCCTCCTGGGGGTCGACCGATGAACCTCGACCAGGTCCCCGCGCCCGACGAGCTCACCGCGGACTGGTGGGAGGCGACCCGGGAGCACCGGCTCACCGTCCAGTCCTGCGGGTCCTGCGGCCACGTCCAGCACCCGCCGCGCGGGCTGTGCACCGCCTGCGGCGCGACCGAGGGGTTGGCCCAGGTCGACGCCGCCGGCACGGCGACGGTCGACTCCTTCACGGTCGTCCACCGCGCTCCGCGCGCCGCCCTGGAGACGCCGTACGTCGTCGCCCGGGTGCGCCTGGCCGAAGGACCGATCCTGCTGACCAACCTGATGACCGGCCCGCCCCTGCATCCCGCAGCCGGGCGGGACTGGGCGATCGGCGACCCGGTCGCCGTCGCCTGGGCCGACCTGCCCGACGGCCGCGCACTGCCCGTCTTCACCCCCGCAACCGAGGAGAACGCATGAGGTTCGAGCTGGACGAGGACCAGCGCGAGTTCAAGTCGCTGCTGCGCAGCTTCGTGGACAAGGAGATCGTGCCGGTGGCGCGGGACTGGGAGCAGTCCGGGCGCTACCCGACCGAGATCGTCGACGGCATGAAGGCGATGGGCCTCTTCGGCATCACCGTGCCCGAGGAGTACGGCGGCCTCGACCTCGACCCGGTCTCCTTCGCCCTGGTCTTCGAGGAGATCGCCCGCGGCTGGATGGGCGTCGCCGGCATCCTGGGCAGCCACTCCCTGGCCTGCCGGCTGATCGCGATGCACGGCACCGAGGAGCAGAAGCAGAAGTACCTGCCCGACCTCGCCACCGGCGTCCGCCGCACCGGCATCGGCCTCACCGAGCCCGACGCCGGCACCGACCTGCAGGGCATCCGCACCACCGCCCGGCTCGACGGCGACCATTACGTCGTCAACGGCGCGAAGATGTGGATCACCAACGCCCGCTACGCCGACCCGCTCCCGGTGCTGGTGAAGACCGACCCGACCGCCTCGCCGGCGCACCGGGGCATGAGCGTGCTCCTGATCGAGGCCGGCACCCCGGGCTACGAGGTCACCAAGGACATCCCGAAGCTGGGCTACAAGGGCACCGAGTCCTGCGAGATCTCGCTGACCGACGTCCGCGTGCCGGTCTCCCAGCTGGTCGGCGGGGTCGAGGGCAGGGGCATGCAGCAGGTGCTCTCGGCGCTGGAGTGGGGCCGGGTCAACATCGCCGCCCGCTCGGTCGGGATCGCCCAGCGCGCCCACGACGAGGCGCTCGCCTACGCCCAGCAGCGCAAGGCCTTCGGGCAGCCGATCGCGGACTTCCAGGCCATCCAGCTCAAGCTCGGCGAGCTCGGCACCCAGGTCCAGGCCGCCCGGCTGATGGCCTACTGGGCCGCCGACG
>JAEZKN010000241.1 GCA_023415395.1 Actinomycetes bacterium | reverse complement strand
ACCGAGGTGGACTCGTGGCACATGTTCGAGCAGTCGGGCAGGTTGTTGGTGCCGTAGGCGCGCACGAAGAGCTGGTAGAGGAACGCCGCCTCGTTGGAGACCTTGCCGGAGGTGTAGAAGATCGCCTGGTCCGGCTCGATGGCGCTCAGGTGGCGCGCCATCATCGCGAAGGCGTCGTCCCACGAGATCGGCTCGTAGTGGGTGCCGCCCGCGCGCACGGCGTACGGCTCGGTGATGCGGCCCTGCTGGTTGAGCCAGTAGTCGGTGTGCTCGGCGAGGTCGGCCAGGCTGTGGCGCGCGAAGAAGTCCCGGTCGAGGTGGTCGCGCGTCGCCTCGTCGGCGACCGCCTTGACGCCGTTCTCGCAGAACTCCGCCGGGTGCCGGTGACCGGGGCTGGGGTCGGGCCAGGCGCAGCCCTGGCAGTCGAACCCGTCGACCTGGTTGAGCTTGAGCAGCGTCCGGGCCGAGCGGCGCACGCCCATGTGCCCGATGGCCCGCTTCATCGCGACCGCCACGGCCGGTACGCCGGCGGCCGAGCTCTTCGGCTCCCCGACCTTGACGTCGGCCTCGTCGATCTCGTGCTGGCGTGCGCGTCGCCCCATGTCGCCCTCCATCCGTTCGGACCGAAGGTACCCGTCGCCCAGCAGGCGGATGCGGGACCGACGGCCAATGGTCCATTCGACCCTGTCCGCGACAGGTCACCAGGCACTAGGTTGCGGGTGGCCTTCCCACGGATCCGTCAAGGAGAAGTCGATGTCCATGAACGAGCCTCCCCCGCCGCCGCCCCCGCCGAGCGACCCGCCGGCGCCTCCGCCCCCGCCGGGGTACGGCGGGCAACAGCCCGTCAGCGGCGGTGGCTACAGCGCCGGGACCGCCTGGAAGTACGGCTGGGACAAGTTCGTCGCCAACATCGGTCAGGTGCTCCTCGCCGTGCTGGTGCTGGTCGCGGTCAACATCGCGCTGAACCTCCTCGGCCGGCTGCTCAGCGACGCGCTGGTCGTGCAGTGGGTCTTCAGCCTGGCCAGCTGGATCATCTCGATGATCATCGGCGCCGGCATCGTCCGCTTCGCCCTCGACATCACCGAGGGCAAGCAGCTGAACGCGGCGACGCTGCTCACCCCGCACAAGCTCGGCGACGTCATCATCGCCTCGCTGATCACCGGCATCGCGACGTTCATCGGCCTGATCCTGTGCCTCCTGCCCGGCCTGGCGATCATGTTCTTCACCTCCTTCACGCTCTACTTCCTGATGGACCGTGAGGAGATGGGCGCGATCGACGCGATCAAGGCCAGCTTCCACTTCACCAAGAACAACGCCGGCAGCGTCATCGTCTGGTTCCTGCTGAGCCTCGCGACCTGGTTCGTCGGTGCGCTGCTGTGCGGCATCGGCCTGATCGCGGCCATCCCGGTGGTCCTGATCGGCACGGCGTACACCTACAAGACGCTGAACAACCAGCCGGTGGCGGCGTAGCGGCTGGTGCTGGTGGCGGGTTCGCCCGTGCTGTCGCTGCTTCACCATGGTGAGGTGTTGAACCCGCACTTCTCACGGCGGGCATGCCATGAGAAGTGCGGGTTCGCCCACTTACCGTGGTGAACCAGCAACGCGGCGAGCACCGCCGCCGGCACTCAGCTGTTGCTGAACACCGCGGGGTCGTCGGGGCCCCGGCCCGCCCAGGTCCAGGCGTACGCCGGGTCCTCGACGGCCAGCCCGCCCTCGCCGAGGTCCAGGGGCGCGAAGGTGTCGACCATGACCGCCGACTCCTCGAAGTACTCCACGCCCAGCGAGGCCTCGATCGCCGAGGGCTGGGGACCGTGGGCGTAGCCGCCCGGGTGCAGGGAGATCGAGCCGAGCCCGATGCCGGAGCCCTTGCGCGCCTCGTAGTCGCCGCCGACGTAGAACATGACCTCGTCGCTGTCGACGTTGGAGTGGTAGTACGGCACCGGGATCGCCAGCTCGTGGTAGTCGACCTTGCGCGGCAGGAAGTTGCAGATCACGAAGTTCCAGCCCTCGAAGACCTGGTGCACCGGCGGCGGCTGGTGCACCTTGCCGGTGATCGGCATGTAGTCCTCGATGTTGAACGTGTAGGGGTAGAGGCAGCCGTCCCAGCCGACCACGTCGAAGGGGTGGGTGGCGTAGGTGAGCCGGGTGCCGACGATGCCGGCGCTCGTGCGGTGCTTGACCAGCACCTCCACGTCGCTGCCCTCGGCCTGGAAGGTCTCGGCCGGGCCGTGCAGGTCGCGCTCGCAGTAGGGCGCGTGCTCGAGGAGCTGCCCGAAGCGCGACAGGTAGCGCTTGGGCGGGTGGATATGGCTGTTGGCCTCGACGGCGTACAGGCGCGACGGCTCGCCCGGCACCCACCGGTGGTCGGTGGCGCGAGGGATGACGACGTAGTCGCCGGTGCGGTAGGGCACGACGCCGAAGACGGTCTCGACCGTGCCGCTGCCGGACTCGACGAAGACGCACTCGTCGCCGATCGCGTTGCGGTAGAGGGGGGACGGGTCGGTGCCGGTGACGACGTAGGCGATGCGGACGTCGTTGTTGCCCAGGACGAGGCGCCGGCCCTCGACCGGGCACGTGCCGGTCTGCAGGTCGTGCAGGCGCAGGTGGCGGGGCTTGAGCGGGTGGTTGGGGGTGCGCGACTGGTCGGGCAGCTCCCACACCCGGCTGTCGGTGATCGCGCTCGGCACGCCGCGCCGGTAGAGCAGGGAGGAGTCGGAGGAGAACCCCTCCTCGCCCATCAGCTCCTCGCGGAACAGGTGGCCGTCGTCGTCGCGCAGCTGCGTGTGCCGCTGGCGGGGCAGCCGGCCGAGTGCTCGGTAGTGGGCCATCGCAGTGCTCCGTTCCTCCGATTACCGGACGTCGGCGTCCGTTATCTGGTGGCTAGAGTAGCCACGTGTCGTCCCCTCCCGCAGCCCCCGAGCCCGCGACCACGCCCGCCTGGCCCGAGGAGTGGCGCGGGCTGGTCGACGTC
>JAEZKN010000225.1 GCA_023415395.1 Actinomycetes bacterium | reverse complement strand
GACGTCGACCGGCTGCTGGAAGACCCCCTCGTCGTAGGCGTGCTCGCCGAAGCCGACGAACGCCGCGTCCATCGCGTCGAGGTCGGACTCGGTGAAGGTCGTGGGGGAGCCCTGCGAGGACCCGAGGTCCCAGCCGTGGACGACGAGGTCGAAGCCGTAGAAGTCGTCCAGCGTCGCGCCGATCGTCGTGCGGCCGAAGAACCCGTCGTACTCCCGCGCCCGCAGCTCGTCGTCGACGCGGGCGCGTACGCCGGCGAGGTGCTCGCGCCACACGGCGTCCGGCGTGCCGGTCGGCCGGTCGCCGAGGTCGACGTCGAAGCGGCCGAGGAAGTCGCGCTCGGTGTCGACGACGTGGGCCACCACGTCGGCGGCGCTCCACCCCTCGCAGGGGCTGCTGGCCGACCAGTCGGTGGTGCTCTCCACGGTGGCGGTGAATCGGTCGGCGGCGTTGTCGAAGAAGGTCATGCGCCCAGCATCGGTCGCCCGGTGTCGTCGGCTCTTGCAAGAATCCGACACATGGCTCACCAGGACGGCCGGGCCCGGCGCATCGACCCGACCGAGCGCGCCCACCTGCTCGACGCCTCGGGCTACACCCCGCCGATCCACCGCTTCGCGCCCTCGCCCGAGCTGGCGCCGCTGGTGCGCCGCTACTGGATGCCGGTCTGGTCGCTGCCCGAGGGGGCCACCACGGTCCAGCGGGTGTTGCAGTACCCCGTCTGCCTGATCGTCGTCTCCCACGAGTACGCCCTGCTCGTCGGCCCCTCCAGCGGCCTGTCGACCCAGGAGCTCGCCGGCACCGGCTGGGCGGTCGGCACGATGCTCCAGCCCGCGGCCGGCCGCGCCCTCGTCGGCGGACCGGTCGAGACGCTGACCGACACCGCCGTCCCGCTGGCCGACACCGAGCTCGTCGACCGGGTCCGGGAGGCGGTCGGCGACGACCCCGACGACCAGGACCGGCAGCAGGCCGCGGTGGCCGCGGTCGAGCGCTCCCTGGCGCGGCTGCTGCCGGTCGACGAGGAGGGCCTGCTGGTCAACGCGATCGTGGAGTACGTCGAGGGTGACCCCGGGGTGCAGCGGGTCGGCCAGGTCTGCGAGAAGTTCGCCATCACGGAGCGCACGCTGCAACGGTTGACCGCCCGGCGGATCGGGCTGAGCCCGAAGTGGCTGATCCAGCGCCGCCGCCTGCACGAGGCCGCCGAGCGGCTGCGTGAGGTCGAGCGTCCCGACCTGGCCCGCGTCGCCGCCGACCTCGGGTACGCCGACCAGGCCCACTTCGGGCGCGACTTCCGGTCCGTCACCGGCCTGACGCCGGGGGAGTTCGCGGGGGAGCCCAGGCGCTGAGGTCGATGACCCGGTCGGCCCGCGCGGCGGCCGCCTCGACGAGCCGGGCGTTGGCCTGGTCGACCCGCTCGACCCACGCGATCGCGTCGTCCGGGCGCTTGCCGAACCGCACGTGCCGGGCGACCAGCCGCTCGAGCCGCACGGCCTCGTCGGTCACCACGTGCCAGACCTCGTCGAGCTGCTCGTGCACCGCGCGCCAGCGGGGCTCGTCGAGCAGCAGGTAGTTGCCCTCGGTCACGACCGTCCCGGTCGGCGGGACCCAGAGGGCGCCGGCGAGCGGCTGCTCGAGGTCGCGCTCGAACGCCGGCGCCACCACGTCGGGCTCGCCGCGGCGCACCCGGGCGAGCAGCGCGGCGTACCCCGGGGCGTCGAAGGTGTCCGGCGCGCCCTTGCGGTCCAGCAGGCCGCGGCGGACCAGCTCGACGTCGGCGTAGTGGAAGCCGTCCATGGGCACGACGGGCAGGCCCAGCCGATGGTGGAGCGAGGCCGCGAACGTGCTCTTGCCGGCCCCGGGAGCGCCCGTGATGCCGAGCAGGCGGATGCCGGGCGGCACGTCGGGAATCACGAGGGGCAGGTTAAGCGTTGGCTCCAGCAGATGACTGAAACGTACGCTGTTCCCCATATGACGAACGCTGAGAACGACTTCGACCTCGACGACGAGCTCGCGGTCACCGAGGACTGGGACTCCGAGGACTCCGAAGACGCCGCAGACGACTTCGAGTCCGGCTACGCCGACGAGCCCGACCCCGAGGACCTCACCACCGGTGAGATGGACCTCGCCGAGCGCCACCAGCTCCGCCGGGTCGCGAGCCTGCGCACCGAGCTCGAGGACATCACCGAGGTCGAGTACCGCCAGCTCCGCCTGGAGCGGGTGGTCCTGGTCGGGGTGTGGACCGAGGGCACGGTCGAGGACGCCGAGAACTCCATGGCCGAGCTCGCGCTGCTCGCCGAGACCGCCGGCTCGGAGGTGCTCGACGCGATCTACCAGCGCCGGCAGTCGCCCGACCCGGCGACCTACGTCGGTCGCGGCAAGGTCGAGGGCATCGCGGAGATCGTCGCGGCGTCCGGTGCCGACACCGTGATCTGCGACGGCGAGCTCGCCCCCAGCCAGCTGAGGAACCTCGAGGACCGGCTCAAGGTCAAGGTCGTCGACCGGACCGCGCTGATCCTCGACATCTTCGCCCAGCACGCGAAGTCCAAGGAGGGCCAGGCGCAGGTCGAGCTGGCCCAGCTGAACTACATGAAGCAGCGCCTGCGCGGCTGGGGCGGCAACCTCTCCCGCCAGATCGGCGGCCGGGTCGCCGGCGGCGCCGGCATCGGTGGCCGTGGTCCCGGTGAGACCAAGATCGAGACAGACCGGCGGCGCATCAACACCAAGATCGCCAAGCTCCGCCGCGAGCTGAAGGAGATGAAGGGCACGCGCGACACCAAGCGTCAGGAGCGCCGTCGCCACCACATCCCCAGCGTCTCGATCGCCGGCTATACCAACGCCGGCAAGTCGTCGCTGCTCAACCGGCTCACCGACGCCGGCGTGCTGGTGGAGAACGCGCTGTTCGCCACGCTCGATC
>JAEZKN010000204.1 GCA_023415395.1 Actinomycetes bacterium | reverse complement strand
GGCGCGACCGGCGCGACCGGCGCGGCGGATGCGGGGGCGGGCGGTGCCACCGGCGTGGCCACGGGCGCCGGGGGGACGACCGGTGCGGCCAGCGGCAGGCCGAAGGTGGGGGCGTCGGTCACGAAGGGGTTGTCGGTGCCTCGCGCGCCCGACTTGAGGGTGACCTGTGCGACTCCGTGCGCCGCCTCTCAGGCGACGACGCGGAGGATCTCCTCGATCGACGTCCGGCCGGCGAGGACCTTCTGCCAGCCGTCGTTCTTCAGCGTGGTCATGCCCTGCTCGCGGGCGACGCGGGAGACCTCGTCGGTCGACGCCCGCGCCACCGCGAGCCTCGAGACCTCCTCGGTCACCGTCATCACCTCGTGCAGCGCCATCCGTCCGCGGAACCCGGTCTGCGAGCAGGCGGAGCAGCCGACCGCCCGGTGGAGCGTCGGCGGCGGGCCCTGGGGGTCCCACGGGAAGCCGACGCGCTCGAGCTCGGCCGGGTCGGCGGCGTACGGCTCCTTGCAGCGCTCGCACAGCGAGCGGCACAGCCGCTGGGCCAGTACGGCGTCGAGCGCGGAGCCGACGAGGAACGGCTCGATGCCCATCTCGATGAGGCGGGTCACCGCGGACGGCGCGTCGTTGGTGTGCAGCGTCGAGAGCACCAGGTGCCCGGTGAGCGCGGCCTCGACGGCGATCTGGGCCGTCTCGTGGTCGCGGATCTCGCCGATGAGCACGATGTCGGGGTCCGAGCGGAGGATCGACCGCAGGGCCGAGGCGAAGGTGAGGCCGGCCTTGGCGTTGGTCTGCACCTGGTTGATGCCCGGGAGCCGGTACTCCACGGGGTCCTCGACGGTGATGACGTTGACGTCGGACCGGTTGAGCTGGTTCAGCGTCGCGTAGAGCGTCGTGGACTTGCCCGACCCGGTCGGCCCGGTGGCGAGGATCATCCCGTAGGGCTTGGTGTAGGAGGCGCGGAAGCGCTCGAAGTTCTCGCGGCTGAAGCCGAGGTCGTCCAGGCCCAGCTGCGTGTTGGAGGTGTCGAGGATCCGGGCCACGACCTTCTCGCCCCACACCGTGGGCAGCGTGGCGACGCGGAGGTCGACCCGGCGGCCCTGGTGGTTGACCGACATCCGCCCGTCCTGGGGCACCCGCCGTTCGGCGATGTTCATGTCGGCCATGATCTTGAGCCGCGAGATCACGCCGTTCTGGATGTTCTTCGGCGACCGGTGGGCGTCGTGCAGCACGCCGTCGATGCGGTAGCGGACGCGCATGTCGCGCTCGGTCGGCTCGATGTGGATGTCGGACGCGCGGTCGCTGATGGCCTGGTCGATGAGCAGGTTCACGAACCGCACGACGGGGGCCTCGTCGTTGACCTCGGTGAGGTTGTCGAGGTCCTCGGCCTCCTCCTCGGGCGTGAGGTCGGAGGTGAGGTCGTGCAGCTCGCCCTCGGCCCGGTAGACCTGGTTGATCCGGGTCTCGATGTCGCCACGGTTGGCGATGGCGAAGCGGATCCGGCTGCGGGTCAGCCGGACCAGGTCGTCCTTGAGGTCGATGTCCCCGGCCTGCCGCGGGCTGACCGCGACGACCAGCTCGCCGTCGTCGAACGAGAGGGGCAGGACGCCGGTCCGGCGCGCGAACTCCGCGGGCAGCCGGGTGACGGCGCCCATGTCGACGCTGAAGTCCGAGAGCTCGACGTAGTCGAGGCCGGCGGCCAGCGCGGCGGTGCGGACGACGGCGGACCGGTCGATGCGGCCCTCGTCGAGCAGCACCTCCAGCACGCTCTGCTGGCGCTCGGCCGCGAGCCGGCCGGCCTCCTCGAGCTCGGCCGGGGTGACCTGACCGGTCTCGACGAGGATGCGCACGGTGTCTCCCGGCTTCTGGGCGCGCACCCGCTACTCCTCGGGGATGACCGCGAGCGCGGCGAGCGGGTCCTCGCGGTAGCGCGCGATCAGCTCGGCGGTGGCCTCGTCGATCCGTTCGTGGAGCGCTCGCCGGTACTCGGTCAGCTGGCCCTCGGCGCGGGTCAGCCGGGCGACGGCGTCCTCCACCTGGGAGGCGTCGCGCGGGTCCACCTCGGTGGCCCACATCTCGGCGAGCTCCGGCAGCTCGGGCAGGGGCTCGGCGGCCCGGACGCTCACGAGCGCCTGCCGGGTCCGGCCGGTGCCGGTGTCGCCGAGCACCCGGACCAGCTCGGGCAGGGTCAGCGTGTGGTCGGTGGCGGACTCGGCGGCCAGCAGGTCGAGCCGGGCGTGGACGAGGCGGCGCCAGTAGGACACGCGGTCCTCCTCGGCCTCGAGCCGCTGGCGGTACTCCCGCAGGCCGGGCAGGTCGAGGGCGTCGAGGTCCTGTGACTCCGGCGTCATCGGCCCGCTCATCCGACGGGCTCCGCATCCACCAGCGCCGGGTCCACCCCGGCTCGCTTGAGCATGACCGTGAAGTCGTGGGTGTTCGAGCTCACCAGCTTGGCGTCGGGGACCGAGACCGTCCCGTCGAGCACCAGGCGCACCAGGTGCTGGTCGAAGGTCTGCATGCCGGAGTATCCACCGTCACCCACGATGTCGGCGATGGTGTCGGTGCGGTCCGGGTCGGCGATCGCCTCGGCCAGGCGCGGGGTGTTGACCGCGATCTCCATGGCGACCGCGCGGCCCTGCCCGTCGGCGCGGGGCACCAGTCGCTGGCACACGATGCCCCGCAGCGAGCCGGCCAGCGCGAGGCGTACCTGCTTCTGCTCGTGCGGCGCGAAGAAGTCGATGACCCGGTTCACGGTCTCCTTGGCGTCCGTCGTGTGCAGCGTCGACATCACGAAGTGCCCTGTCTCCGCGGCCGACAGGGCCGCCCGCACGGTGTCCGCGTCGCGCATCTCCCCGATGAGGATCACGTCCGGGTCCTGACGCATCGCCGCCCGGAGCGCGACACCCCAGTCCGCGGTGTCCGTGCCCAGCTCGCGCTGGCTCACGCTGGCGACCTTGTCGCGGTGGATGACCTCGATCGGGTCCTCGATCGTGAGGATGTGCACCGGCCGCGCCTCGTTCACGGCGTCGACCATCGCCGCGAGCGTGGTGGTCTTGCCGGAGCCGGTGGGGCCGGTCACCAGCACCAGCCCGCGCGGCTCGAGCGCGAGGCTGCGGATGACGTCGGGGAGCGCGAGGTCGGCCAGCGTCCTCGGCTCGTCACCGACCAGCCGCATCACGCAGCCGACCGCGCCGCGCGAGCGGAACGCGTTGACGCGGAAGCGCCCGATGCCCGGCACGGACAGGGCGTAGTCGGCCTCGTGGGTCGCGTCGAAGGCGACCTCGACGTCGGTCGGCATCGTCTCCCGCACCAGCGCCTCCACGCCGGAGGCGGTCAGCGGGTCGGTCTGCAGCGGCACCAGCGACCCGGAGATCCGGATGCGCGGTGGACCTCCGACCTTCAGGTGCAGGTCGGAACCGTGGTTGACCACCACCGCCTGGAGGTACGGCGCGATCTGCAGCGTGCCCGCCGCTGACTCCCGAGACGTCGTCACGCGCCCTTGTGTACCACGGGTGACGGAGGTTCGCGGAGCCCGGCCAGACCGCCGGGCAAAAGATCTCCCCTGCCCTCAAGTCCGGCTCGGCGCTTTCCGACAACACCATGTCGCAATCTCTCGGAAGGGGCTCTCAGAAGCCATGGCTCGCACCTTGGTCGGCCTCGACATCGGCAGCACCGGAGTCCGTGCTGCCGAGCTGGTCCCCGGCCGCCGCCGGACGACGCTGCGACGCTACGCGCAGGTGCCGCTGGCCCCCGGCGTGGTCCGTGCCGGCACGGTCGTGGACGGCGAGGCACTCAGCGCCGCGCTGCGCGAGCTGTGGTCGCGCGGCAGGTTCGGCAGCAAGGAGGTGGCGCTCGGCATCGCCAACAGCGGTGTCCTCGTGCGCCAGCTGGACCTGGACTGGATGGCCCCGGCGGACTTCCGCCAGGCCCTGCGCTACCAGGTGCAGGACGTGCTGCCCTTCTCCGTCGACGAGGCCAACCTCGACTTCCACCTGCTCGAGGAGCTCGAGGTCGCGACCGAGGACGGCGCCGGCCGCCGGGTCAACCGCATCCTGCTCGTCGCCGCGGCCCGCGAGATGGTCGACGCCTTCGTCGCCGCCGCCCGCGCCGCCGGCCTCCGCACCCGGGGGGTGGACCTCCTGCCGTTCGCCCTGCTGCGTGCGCGCACCGCGTCGATGCCGGCCGGACGCGACCGGTCACCGGTCACCGAGGCCCTCGTCGACGTCGGAGCCGACGTGGTGTCGATCGTGGTCCACACCGACGGCGTCCCGGGCTACGTCCGCATGATCCCCGGCGTGGGCGGCGACGCGGTCACCCAGGCCGTGCAGGAGCGCTACGACTGGGAGTGGGACGACGCCGAGCGCACCAAGGTGTACGTCGGCCTGCCCGGTCACGCCCACCTCGACCCGAGCCAGCGCGAAGGCCTGGTGCCCCGTGCCGACGGTCTCGACCACGCCGCCCAGCAGGTCGTCGCCGCAGCGGCCTCCCGCCTCGCCGACGAGATCGTCACGACGCTGAACTACCACCGCGAGGCGCGGGTGGGCCGGGTCCTGCTCGCCGGTGCGGGCTCGCGGCTCGGCGGGTTCGACGAGCACCTCGCCGGACGGCTGGAGGTCCCCGTGGAGCGGCTCGACGTCACCGGCCGGGTGCGCACGCCGAGCC
>JAEZKN010000137.1 GCA_023415395.1 Actinomycetes bacterium | reverse complement strand
CGGGGAGTTGCGGATCTCGTGCACGCGTGACTGCTCCTCACCGCGGGCGTAGACCAGGTGGCCGTCGGTCAGGTCGAGCGCGGTGCAGTAGGCGAGAAGCTGGTACAGGTCGGCCTGCGGGAAGCCTGCGGGCTTCTCCGCCTTGTACTTCGCATCGACGACGATGCTCGGGACCCCGCCGCGCTCCCAGACCAGGTCGGGGCGGATGGGAACAGCGCCCGCGGTGTCGAGGTGGGTGCGCCACTGCACGTGGGACCGGCCACCGGAACGCTCGAGGACGGCACCGAGCGTGGTGCAGACGAAGTCCTCGAAGATGCCGGGCATCGACACCAGGAACCCGCTGACCCGCAGGTCCCCGCGTTGCTGGTCGAACGACGTCGAGCGCAGGACGAGCTCGGCGACGGCCAAGGCGGGCGCGTACCGCTGGTTGAGGCGCGTGATCGTCCACGTCGGTAGCGGCGCACCGCCGCTGAGCGGGGACACCTCGGAAAGCAGGACGCGTAGCTGCTGGAGCCCGCGGCGGGTCGCCGGAGCCAGGCCGGGCGCGCGCAGGAGCCGGAGCGCCGCGCTCAGGATTACCTGGTTCTCGGCGATGTCCACTGTGTAGTCGTCGTACGTGACCTCGAGAGGGACGAGGCGGCCGAACCAGCGGCGGATCTGGTCGGCGTCGCGGATGCGGCCGCGTAGCACCGTCGTCGTCTCGTCGACCTGGCGGTAGCCCTGCAGGATCCCGCGCCACATCGCAGAACGCGCGTGGCGGAGGAGCGCATGGGCGAGTGCCTCAGGTAGATCGGGACGCGAGTCGAGCTCGACGTCGGTGTCCCGCCAGTACGCCGGGTTACGGGCATAGCCGAGCATGAAGACGATGCGGTCGATCAGGACCTTCGGGGCGACGCTCACCTGCACGTCGCCGGCGGTGACGACTCCGACCCGGTTCGCCGGGAACACGTCCCAACGTCCGGGCACCGCTGTGCGCCTGGCTGTGATCACCTCGGTCGCGACGAGCGCCTCGACCACTGCGTCGTCGAGGTCCGCGGTCTCGCTCGGGCCGCCCTCAGTCAGCGACAGGTGCACCGAGGTCATCGTCGTGCTCGTCGTCGAGCGGGCCGGCGGACGCTCGACGAACCTCCGCACGGATCTCGGCCAGGGCGTACCGCTGGTGGACGTCCGTGCCGTCGCCGTAGTGGCGTTCCTCGAGGAGCGGGAGGATCGCGGTCCGCCAGACCCGTGCGATGCCCTCGCTGGTCTGGCCGCCCGGCTTCATGAAGTAGGCCGGTCCGACAGCCGCTTCGGGGTCGCCGATCCGCGCGTTGAGCACGTCGAGCAGCGCGGCCGCCTCGTCGTGGTGGTCGTTGGCGCGCAGCCAGCGGCGCAGCAACCCGGAGACGGGCTCGGACGAGGGGTGCAGCTCGATGAACGCGAACCGGCGCCGCATAGCGGTGTCGACCAGGGCGATCGAACGGTCGGCGGTGTTCATCGTGCCGATGAGGAACACGTTGCCGGGCAGCGTGAAGCCAGGTCCGTCGTCAGTGCCGTAAAGCAGGTCGATCTGCTCGTCGCGGTACTCCAGCAGGAAGTACAGCTCGCCGAACACCTTCGCGAGGTTGCCGCGGTTGATCTCGTCGATGACGAGGAAGTACGCGGTGCCCGGGTCTTGACGAGCCTGGTCGACGATCTTGCGGAACGGGCCTGCCTGCAGCGAGAACCCGCCGTCCGGCGTGGGCCGGTACCCCTCGAAGAAGTCCTCGTAGGAGTACGCGGGGTGGAACTGGACCAGCCGTACCCGGGAGCGGTCGCCGGCCACGTGCGTCGCGAGCCGCTTGGCGAGGAAGGTCTTGCCCGTTCCGGGCGGGCCGTAGAAGACCAGCTGCTTCTTTTCCGCGAGCACCTCGGTGCACTCCTGCAGCCATGACAGGTCGATGTGCAGCTCACGTGCCAGCGCCTCGTCCGGTGGGACGAGGCGGAGTGCCGGAGTCGCCGGTATCTCGGTCTGTGCGGTGAGGAGGGCGTCGAGCTCCGCCAGGTGCGCCGTCAGGTCGACCACGTCGTCGGGGCTCTGCAGGGTCGCCGCGAGAGCCGACGAGACTCGACTCGCGTCGCGCTGGACCGCCCATTGCGCGGGTCGCTCGACGAGGGTGCCGAAACCCTGTCGGCGCGACGTCGCCTCACCGGTGATCGTCCCGACCAGGACTGCGCGGTCGACGAGCGTGACCACCAGATCGCCGGGGTGCATGCGGTCCAGCAGCGTGTGCAGGACGTCGACACGACGAGCACGCGCCGTGTAGGGCAATGACGCCAGGTCCTCGTCGACGACGGTGCGCAGCTCGTCGACGGTCGAGCCTGGCTCGAGCTCGCGCACCGCGCCGGCGTCGAACGCGACGACCCCGTCGCGCCGCCACGACTCGACCCCGTCCCGGTTGCGGACCAGCCACGCGCCACGCACGGCCGGTGTCTCGGACTGCGGCTTGCCGCCACGCCACGCGTCGAGCGCCGCCCGTTCCTCGTCGGACCACTCCGCCAGGGCTTCGTGGCTCACGGTCGTCCAGATCAGGCCCTGCGCGTCCAGTCGGTCGCGCAGCTCGATGCCGACGTCGCCCGCCCTCTCCAGCACCTCGTCGCACAGGTTCACCAGCGCCTCGAACCGTGCGCTCGGCGCGGCCGCCGGCGGCTGCTGTCCGGTGAGCTCGAGGGCCTTCGTCACCGGGGTCGGACGGTAAGGCGGGTACTCGGCGACGTCCGTCGCCATCAGTAGCAGCGAGCCGAGCGACGTCGCGTTCCCGGTCGTGTAGGTGTTGCGGCCGGAGATCGCCTTGAGGTCCTGGTGGAACGCGTCGAGCGCGTTTCCGCGCGGCCCGGGGCCCATGAGGCCCAGGATCGCCGCACCCACCTCGTCCGAGTGGTCGCGCAGGTCATTGAACAGCGCCATGCGGAAGAACGTGTCGACGAGGTTGACGTTCAGCGCCGCGCGAAGCGACGTCACCCACGCGTCGTCACCAGCCCCGAGCTGTCGCAACGCTGTTGCGAGACGTTCCGCCGTCTCCAGCTTGTAGGTGCGTTCCTCGCGGTCGAGGTCCACGTCGTGCGCGAACCGGGCCGCCCACGCCATGAACTCGTCCCACGCGGAGGACCTGCGAGCCTTGGGGTCCCACATGCTGTGCCACGGCTCGTCGTACAGGTCGACCGGGCCGCCCTGTTCGAGCGACAGTGCGTCGTAGATCTGCCTCAGGTCGGCGTCGATGTCGGCGCTCGCTCCACCGATCCGGTCGGCGAACGCTGTCCGGATCGCCCGGCGGTGGTCGCCGTTGACGATCGGCAGGTAGTAGCTCGGCCACGCGAGGTACTGCAGCGCGTACCGCTGCGCCGGCTCCCGATGCTCGGTGACAGCCGCGAGCTCGGACGCGAACCGCTGAGGCTCGGTGAACGCCGACTGCTGCCGTGCCGGGTCCAGCGACCGGAAGTGCGCGGCGAACGCGATGAGGAGCGACAGCTGCTGGAAGCGGCGGGTCTTGAACGCGACGCCCCCGTTGAACACGCCGCCGTCGAGGGCGTCCGCGAGGTCGGCCGGCACCGTCACCGGGGTGCTCGACATCGACAGCACCCTCTCGAGCAGGCGTCGCTTGGTAGCCCCTCTGTAGTCGGCAAGCGGGAGAAGGTTGAGGTAGAAGATCTCCGCGAACAGCTGCACCGCGCCGTCCGATACCGGCTCGAGCTGCTTGACGAGCTTCGCCTCGAACGAGCTGCCGGACACGTCCGGCTGGTCGACGAACGCGCGCTGCAGGTCCGCAAGATGCTCGGACGTCCACACCGGCCGGCCCGGGGCGAAGGCCGAGTCGCCTTGGACGAGGCCCACGTAGAGCACCTGAGCCGCGGCATCCTCGACGGCCACGATGTCTGGCTGCGTCAGGGGCGTGAGCGGGCCGGGACGGGCCTCATCCGGCGCGGGTGTTTCGCCCGAAGGGCGACGGATGGTGGACGCCTTGCGCCGGAGCCGCTCTTCGAGCTCTGCCAGGTAGTCGTGGGCATCCGGAGACAGCTGGCCGCGCTTGAGGATGGAGCGGCACCGGCCGGCGGCTTGCGCCGCGATGTGGGGGCTGCTCGGCACCGTTCCGGTGAGGAAGCTGTCGGCGATAGCCCGGTAGTTGAAGACGAAGTTCGACGTCGCCACCCGGAGCTCTGCGGCAATCTCGTCAGCCGTGAGACCGCGCTGAAGCCCGCGGTACACCTCGCCGAGGCGAGTCTGGTCGGCGGCGAGCACCTGCTCGAGCTCGGCCCGCACTCCCACAGCCGGGGCAGC
>JAEZKN010000126.1 GCA_023415395.1 Actinomycetes bacterium | reverse complement strand
CATCTACCCGGCCGTCCACTACGTGATGGGCGGCCTGTGGGTCGACTACGACCTGCAGTCGACGATCCCCGGCCTGTTCGTGACCGGCGAGGCGAACTTCTCCGACCACGGCGCGAACCGCCTCGGTGCCTCCGCGCTGATGCAGGGCCTGGCCGACGGCTACTTCGTGCTCCCGCACACCATCCGCGACTACCTCGCGGACGGGCCGTTCGAGAAGATCGACGAGAGCCACCCGGCCGTCGTCGAGGCCAAGAAGTCCGTCCAGGACCGGGTCCAGCACTTCCTGTCCACCAACGGCACCCGCAGCGTCGACTCCTACCACCGCGAGCTCGGCAACATCATGTGGGAGTACTGCGGGATGGAGCGGACCGAGGACGGCCTGAAGAAGGCCATCGACCTCATCCGCACCCTGCGCGAGGACTTCTGGCGCAACGTCAAGGTGCTCGGCACCGGCGACGGGCTCAACCAGTCCTTGGAGAAGGCCGGCCGCGTGGCCGACTTCTTCGAGCTCGGCGAGCTCATGTGCATCGACGCGCTGAACCGGCGCGAGTCCTGCGGCGGCCACTTCCGGGCCGAGTCGCAGACCGAGGACGGCGAGGCCCTGCGCCACGACGACCAGTTCGCCTACGTCGCCGCGTGGGAGTTCGCGGGGACCGACGAGCCCCCGGTCCTGCACAAGGAAGACCTCGTCTACACGGCCATCGAGATGAAGCAGCGGAGCTACAAGTAATGAAGGTGACCCTGAAGATCTGGCGCCAGCCGGACGCCGCGTCGAAGGGCGCGATGCACACCTACGAGCTCGATGGCGTGTCCGAGGACATGTCGTTCCTCGAGATGCTCGACGTGCTCAACGAGGACCTCATCGCCAAGGGCGAGGACCCGGTCGCCTTCGACTCCGACTGCCGCGAGGGCATCTGCGGCGCCTGCGGCCTGATGATCAACGGCCAGGCGCACGGCCCGGAGGTCACCACGACCTGCCAGCTGCACATGCGCTCGTTCAAGGACGGCGACGAGATCGTCATCGAGCCCTGGCGCGCCGACGCGTTCCCGGTCGTCAAGGACCTCGTCGTCGACCGCGGTGCGTTCGACCGGATCATCCAGGCCGGCGGCTACATCTCGGTCAACACCGGCTCGGCCCCCGAGGCCCACTCCGTCCCGGTCCCCCGCGACGACGCGGTCCGCGCGTTCAACGTGGCGACCTGCATCGGTTGCGGCGCCTGTGTCGCGGCCTGCCCGAACGGCTCCGCCTCGCTGTTCATGGGGGCCAAGGTCACCCACCTCGGCGAGCTGCCGCAGGGCCAGCCCGAGCGCGACTCGCGCGTCGTCGGCATGGTCGCGCAGCACGACGCCGAAGGCTTCGGCGGCTGCACGAACATCGGTGAGTGCACCGCGGCCTGCCCCAAGGAGATCCCGCTCGACGTGATCTCCCGCCTCAACTGGGACCTGCACGCCGCGCTGCGCCACGGGCACTGATCCGTCCAGAGACGCCGAACGGCCCCTGGGAGCTCCTCCCAGGGGCCGTTTCGCGTCTCTCGGCGGGGAATCAGTAGGCGCAGAGCACGCGCGCGTCGCCGTAGACGACCTGCCAGTTGCTCCCGGTCTCGTGGGTGTCATCGATCCGGAGCCGCAGGATCCCGGTGACGTCGATTGTCACCGGCGTCATCTCTCCCAGCTTGACGCCGGTCTTGCGGTAGAGCTGGCGGGAGTCCCCGGTGATCGTCGCGGTCTCGCGCGAGGTCGTGGACGCCTCGTCGTCGAGCCCCACAAATGCCGAGAACGTCTTGCAGGCCCGGCTCAGGTTGATCTCGAAGTAGTCCCACTCCGCCCAAGCCGATCGGGAGTAGGTGACGCCGTTGATCGCCGCGGAGCCGTCGTCCATGTAACCAGCGACCGCGTCGAACGTGTCGAGGTAGTACCAGCCGTAGACGGTGAAGGGACTCAAGGCCGCGCTGGCCGCGAGCGTGCTGCGCGTCGCCGGGGCGTAGACCCGCAGCGTCAGGTTGCGGCCGGCCTGGCTTGCCGGGGCGCCGATCGACCAGGTTCCGTCGGGGGCCACGACTGCGGCGGCGCTGATCGAGGACCACGCGCTGTTGGAGTAGAGCTGCAGGTAGACGGCCTTGCCGATCAGGGCGGCCGACGCGGTCCCGGAGATGCTGTAGCCCTGGTCGGTGGTGAGCTCGTACGCCGCGACGCTCGTCACCGAGATCGCCGGCTGGGACTGCCCAGAAGCGCCGCCACCGCCCCCACCGCCGGCACCGCGGACCTTGACCTTCACGGTCCGGCTGCACCGCTGCGAGCCGCCGATCTTGCAGACCCGGTAGACGCGGGTCTTGCCCTTCACCCGGTGCTTGAAGGAGTACCGGCCGCTGGCGGACGTCATGGTGGTCTTCACCGGCTTCCAGCCCCGGCCGGTGCTCATCAGGAGCTTCAGCGGCCGCGAGCGCTGGGGCAGCACACTGCCGAAGATGCGCACCGTGGACCCCGCGGACACCTTCGTCCGGCTGACCTGGACGAAGACCGTGTGCGGTCCGGCCGCGTCAGCCGGTGTCGACACCGCCGCGGGCAGCAGTGCTGCCGTGACTCCCAGGACGACACTCACCACGAAACGACGCATGGAGCGCCCTCCTCTCCGACCATCGGAGAGATGACGGTAGGCCGCGAGGCGCCGTGGGCACCTATTCTTTCAATGTTCCAGCTCGGTGGAATAAACGCGGTCGCCTCACCCTTGCCCGCCGTCGCCCTCCCGAGGGGAGACCCGGCGCACCAGGGCCGCGACGCCGAGCATGGCGAGAGCACCGGCGGCGAACGGCAGCGCCCACGCGTGCTCGCCGGTCGCCGGCGGTACCGGCAGTGG
>JAEZKN010000082.1 GCA_023415395.1 Actinomycetes bacterium | reverse complement strand
GGGCATCGCCCCGCCGCTGCTGGTCGACCGCGGCCTCGCGGCCGCGCTCGAGGAGATGCTCGCGCAGAGCGTGGTGCCGGTGGCCGGCCGCATCGACGTACCCGGCGAGCTGCCGCCCCACGTGGAGACGGCTGTCTACTTCGTCGCCGCCGAGGCCCTGACCAACGTCGCCAAGCACAGCCGGGCGACCTCCGCGGACGTGACGGTCGTGACCGAGGGACCCGAGCTGGTCGTCAGCGTCGCGGACGACGGGGTCGGCGGTGCCCACCCCGCGAAGGGGCTGGGCCTGTCCGGGCTGGGCCAGCGCCTGGCCGCGGTCGACGGCACCCTCGAGGTGACGTCCCCGGACGGTGGCGGCACGAGCGTGGTGGCGAGGATTCCCCTGTGAGGACGGCGCGGTGAGGATCGTGGTGGCCGACGACTCGCTGCTCCTGCGCGAGGGCCTGCAGCTGCTGCTGGCCGAGGCCGGGCACGAGGTCGTGGGTTCGGTCGGCGACGGGCCGGCGTTCGTGCACACCGTGCTGGAGGCCCGCCCCGACCTCGGCATCGTCGACGTGCGGATGCCGCCCAGCCACACCGACGAGGGCCTGCGGGCGGCGGTCGAGGTCCGTCGAGCGTGGCCGGGGGCCCGGCTGCTGGTGCTCTCGCAGTACGTCGAGGTGTCCTACGCCGACGACCTCCTGGCGGCCGGCGACGGCGGGGTCGGCTACCTGCTCAAGGACCGGGTGAGCGACCTCGACGACTTCCTCGGCTCGGTCGCGGCCGTCGCCGGCGGCGGGACCGTGCTCGACCCGCTGGTGGTCCGCCAGCTCATGGGCCGCCAGCGCGACCCGATCGCGGCCCTCACCCCACGGGAGCGGGAGGTGCTGTCGCTCATGGCCGAGGGCCGGTCGAACGCAGCGATCGCCGAGGCGCTGACCGTGACGCTGGCCGGCGTGGAGAAGCACACCCAGCGGATCTTCGCCAAGCTCGGCCTCTCGCCGGACGACGACGCCCAGCACCGGCGGGTGGCGGCGGTGCTGGCCTTCCTCCGGTCGTAGGGGCCACCCGCGGACCCGTGCTCAGGTCGTCGGGAAGCCGACGCCGACCTGCGAGCGGACCTGGTCCATCTGGCGCAGGATCGTCAGCGTCTGCACGTGGGGCACCAGTGGGCTCTCGCGCAGGCCCGCGGCGAGGCAGCGGCCGACCTCGACGATCTCGTGGGCGTAGCCGCGGCCGAGCACCGGCTCGTGCTCGATGGCGACCGGCTCCGCGACCACGACGGTGTCGTTGGTGTCGCCGGTCGCGTAGGACGTGAACGTGATCCGCGAGGGGTGGTGGAAGTCGTCGACGTCGATGCGGCCCCGGTCGGTGGCGATGCCGGCGGCCCGGCTCGACCACGACGTCATCGACGCGGTGAGCGTGGCCAGCGCGCCGCCCGGGTAGCGCCCCGCGATCGCGACGTCGAGGTCGATGCCGCCGGTGGAGAGCTCGGCGGTCGCGGTCAGCTCGAGCGCCTCGCCCAGCATCAGGTGGGCGAAGGTGAGCGGGTAGACGCCCATGTCCAGCAGGGCCGACGCCCCGAGCTCGGGATTGAGCATCCGGTCCTCCGGCGGCGCGTCCACCCGGAAGCCGAGCTCGGCGTGCAGGTGCCGGGGGGTGCCGAGCTCGCCGGACCTCAGCCGTTCGCGCAGGGCGCGGATGCCGGGGTGGCAGGCGGTCCACATCGCCTCCATGAGGAAGCGGTCGTGCTCGGTGGCCAGGACCACCATCTCCTCCGCCTCGGCGGTGTCGAGGGTGAGCGGCTTCTCGCACAGCACGTGCTTGCCGGCCCCGAAGCAGAGCCGGGCGTTCTCCAGGTGCAGCGCGTGCGGCGTGGCGATGTAGACGACGTCGACGTCGGTGTCCGCGACCAGCTCCTCGTAGGAGCCGTGGGCCCGCACCTGCCCAGGGGCGCCGTGCTCGGCCGCGAACGCCTCCGCGCTCTCCCGCCGCCGGGACCCGACGGCCACCAGCTCGGCCTCCGGCGCGACCGCCAGGTCGCGGGCGAAGGTGTGCGCGATCTTGCCGGTCGCGAGGATGCCCCACCGGGTGGTCATGTCCGAAGACTAACGAGGGGGTGCGCGACTCGCCCGCGAGGCGAATGACATCGTTGTGGTTCGTCGCCTACAGTGGACGCTGACCTGCACTGTCGGACATGACCCGTCTGGGGGCGGGGGAACGGGGAGGACTCCATGGACGTCGTGAACGCTCTCGGTGGCGAGGCCGCCGACGCCACTCCGGCGCTGAGCGAGCGCGACCGGGAGATCCTCGACTTCGAGCGCCAGTGGTGGAAGTACGCCGGCGCCAAGGAGACCGCGGTCCGCGAGAAGTTCGACATGTCCTCGACGCGCTACTACCAGGTCCTCAACGCCCTCATCGACCGCCCGGAGGCCCTCGAGGCCGACCCGCTGCTGGTCCGGCGGCTGCGCCGGCTCCGGTCGGCGCGTCAGCGACAGCGGTCGGCGCGCCGCCTCGGCTTCGAGATCTGACATGCGCGTCCGCAACCAGCGCGGCGTCGTGATGCCGTCCCCGGTGGTCATGCTGACGGTGATCGCCGTGGCCATGGCCGGCATCGCCTACGTCGCGACCCGCGGCGGCGAGCCGGCCGAGCGCGAGGTGACGACGGTCGCCGGCAACGAGAACAAGCCGAGCGAGTCGCCGTCGCCGACCTACTCCCCGACGAAGAAGCCCCAGCCCAAGCCGAAGCCGCCGGCGGTCCAGCGCGGCAAGGTCTACGTCGAGGTCTACAACAACTCCGGCATCACCGGCCTGGCGGGCTCGGTCGCCGAGAAGGCCACCGGCGCGGGCTGGCAGGTCGTCGGCACCGACAACTGGTACGGCACCATCCCGTCGACCACCGTCTACTACCCGGCCCAGCTCAAGGCGGCCGGCAGGCAGCTGGCCCTCGACCTCGGCATCAAGCGCACCGCGCCCGCGGTGGACCCGATGCGCCGGGACCGCCTGACGCTGATCCTCACCGCTCCGTTGGGCTGACCCCCCACCCAGGTGACAGGGTGGACCCATGGAGTTCACCTCGCCCGAGGGGGAGCAGAAGTACGCCGCGCTCGTGCGCGCCGCCCGCCGCGCCGTCGTCGGGCTGGACTTCGACGGCACGCTCGCGCCGATCGTGGACGACCCGGAGAGGGCGCACATCCACCCCGAGGCGCCCGAGGTGCTCGTCGAGCTCGCCGAGGTGGTCGCCGCCGTTGCCGTGATCACCGGACGCCCCGCTCGCCAGGCCCTCGACCTGGGTGGGCTGGAGGAGGTCGGCAACACGATCGGCGAGCACGGCAAGGAGCTCTACCTCTTCGGGCAGTACGGCAACGAGCGCTGGAGCTCCACCCGCCGTCGGATCGTCTCGCCCCGGCCGCCGCAGGGGCTCTCCCGCTTCCTGCGCGACCTGCCCCGCACGCTCCGCAACGCCGGCGCGGCGGACGCCTGGGTGGAGGACAAGGGGCTCGCGCACGCCGTGCACACCCGGCGGATGGCCGACCCGGAGGAGGCCTACCGGCGCCTGCTGCCGGCCCTGCGCGACCTGGCCGAGCGCAACCACCTCGTGCTCGAGCCCGGCCGGCAGGTGATCGAGGTGCGCGCGCCCGGCATGGACAAGGGCAAGGCGGTGGAGACGCTCGTGGAGGAGATCGGCGCCGGGGCGTTCCTGTTCGCCGGCGACGACCTCGGCGACGTCGAGGCGTTCGAGGCCGTCGCGACCCTGGCCAAGGACGGCATGCCCACGCTGCTGGTCTGCTCGGCCTCCGACGAGGTGAGCGCCCTGGTCGAGCGGGCCGACGTCGTCGTGCACGGGCCCGAGGGGGTCCTGGACCTGCTGCGCCGGCTCACCGAGGACGCGCGTTCGTCCTGAGCGAACAGGAGGGTGTCTCCGGAACACCCGGGTGCCGTCGTGCGTTCAGCGGGCATGTCCCAGACACTCCCGGTTCTCTTCGTCAACGACGTCGTGGTGCTGCCCGGCATGGTCGTGCCGCTCGAGCTCGACGAGTCCTCCCGCGCGGCCATCGACGCCGCCCAGGCTGGTTCCGGCAACCAGCTCCTCGTCGCCCCGCGCGTGGACGACCGCTACGCGTCGTACGGCGTGATCGCGACCGTCGAGCGGGTCGGCCGCTTCTCCGGCGGTGCCCCCGCCGCCGTCCTCAAGGCCGGCCGCCGTGCCCGCATCGGCAGCGGCGTGACCGGGCCCGGCGCCGCGCTCTGGGTCGAGGTCGACCCGGTCGAGGAGGCCGTGACCGAGCGCGCCCGCGAGCTCGCGGAGGAGTACAAGCGGCTGGTGGTCGCCGTGCTCCAGCGCCGCGAGGCCTGGCAGGTCATCGACCAGGTCCACCAGATGAGCGACCCGGGCGCGATCGCGGACGCGGCCGGCTACGCGCCGTACCTCGCCACCGACCGCAAGCGCGAGCTGCTCGAGGAGCCCGACGTCGAGGCTCGCCTGGAGAAGGTCATCGCCTGGACCCGCGACTACCTCGCCGAGGCCGAGCTCACCGACAAGATCGGCGAGGACGTCCGCGAGGGCATGGAGAAGCAGCAGCGCGAGTACCTGCTGCGCCAGCAGCTCGCCGCGATCCGCAAGGAGCTCGGCGAGGGCGAGCCGGAGGGAGCGGAGGACTACCGCACCCGCGTGGAGTCCGCCGACCTGCCCGAGCACGTGCGCACCGCTGCGCTCAAGGAGGTCGACAAGCTCGAGCGCTCCAGCGAGCAGAACCCCGAGGCCGCGTGGATCCGCACCTGGCTCGACACCGTCCTCGAGCTGCCCTGGAGCGTCACGACCGACGACTCGACCGACATCGCCGCGGCACGCGCCGTGCTCGACGCCGACCACCACGGCCTCGACGAGGTCAAGGAGCGCATCGTCGAGTACCTCGCCGTCCGCGCCCGCCGCGCCGAGCGCAACCTCCAGGTGATCGGCGGCCGGGGCTCCGGCGCGGTGATCCTGCTCGCCGGCCCTCCGGGCGTCGGCAAGACCTCCCTGGGCGAGTCCGTCGCCCGGGCGCTCGGGCGGAAGTTCGTCCGCGTCGCCCTCGGCGGCGTGCGCGACGAGGCCGAGATCCGCGGCCACCGCCGGACCTACGTCGGCGCGCTGCCCGGCCGCATCGTGCGGGCGGTCAAGGAGGCCGGCTCCATGAACCCGGTGGTCCTGCTCGACGAGGTCGACAAGGTCGGCGCCGACTACCGCGGCGACCCGGCCGCGGCGCTGCTCGAGGTGCTGGACCCGGCGCAGAACCACACGTTCCGCGACCACTACCTCGAGCTCGACCTCGACCTGTCCGACGTCGTGTTCATCGCGACGGCCAACGTGGTCGAGCAGATCCCCTCGGCCCTGCTGGACCGCATGGAGCTGGTCACGCTCGACGGCTACCCCGAGGACGAGAAGGTCGCGATCGCCCGCGACTTCCTGCTGCCCCGGCAGCTGGAGCGGGCGGCCGTGGACGCCGACGAGGTGACGATCACCGACGCGGCACTGCGGGAGCTCGCGGCGAACTACACCCGCGAGGCCGGCGTGCGGCAGATGGAGCGGCTGCTGGCCAAGGTGCTGCGCAAGGCCGCGACCCGCCTGGCGACCGGGGAGTCGCGCGTGGACGTGGACGTCGCGGACCTCAAGGACCTGATCGGTCGGCCGCGGTTCACCCCGGAGTCGGCCGAGCGTACCGCGGTGCCCGGCGTCGCGACCGGCCTGGCCGTGACCGGGCTGGGCGGCGACGTGCTCTTCATCGAGGCGTCGGCGTCCGAGGGGCCTGCGGGGCTGACCGTCACCGGCCAGCTCGGCGACGTGATGAAGGAGTCCGCGCAGATCGCCCTGTCCTTCGTCCGCTCGCACGCGGCGGAGCTGGGCGTGGACCCGGCCGTCCTCGACCGGGCCGTGCACCTGCACGTGCCAGCGGGCGCCGTACCCAAGGACGGGCCGTCGGCCGGCATCACCATGGTGACCGCGCTGACGTCTCTGGCCACCGGCCGTCCGGTGCGCTCGGAGGTGGGGATGACCGGTGAGGTCACGCTCAACGGCCGGGTGCTCCCGATCGGCGGGCTGAAGCAGAAGCTGCTCGCGGCCCAGCGGGCCGGGCTGACCGAGGTCTTCGTGCCCCAGCGCAACGAGCCCGACCTCGACGACGTCCCGGCCGACGTCCTCGAGGCGGTGACCGTGCACGTGGTCTCCGACGTCCTCGACGTCGTCCGTGGGGCGCTGGCGGTCCCCGAGGCAGCGGTGGAGGCAGCCTGACCCCTGCGTCGGGTGGAGGGGTGCGCATGATCCGGGCGGGTCATGCGCACCGCCGCGCAGGTTCGCCAGCATCGGCGACATGACCACACCCTGGACCAGGCGG
>JAEZKN010000073.1 GCA_023415395.1 Actinomycetes bacterium | reverse complement strand
TCGGCCACCAGCTCGCCGGCCAGCCCGACCATCTCCGCGGTGTCGATCCCCTGGTTGCGCCGGGAGAAGGTGTCGGTGGCGACGACGACCACGTCGACCTCGTCGACCCGCGCGGCCAGCGCGCGGTCGAGGCCGCGGCGGTTCATCACCAGCCCGGCGTACGACACGCCCTCGTGGCGCGGGACCGCGGCCATCAGCTCGTCGGCGTCGGCCATCTGCGGCACCCGCTTGGGGTCGGCGAAGCTGGTGACCTCGATCCGCTTCGCACCGGCGCGCACCGCCCGCTCGACCAGCTCGACCTTGTCCTCGGTGGACAGCACCGTCGCCTCGTTCTGCAGGCCGTCGCGCGGGGCCATCTCGATGATCTCGACGCGGGTGGGCAGGTCACTCATGCGCGCTCCTGGAGGTAGCGGACGGCGGTCGCCTCGTCGACGACCTCGGCGTACTTTGCCTGCAGGTCGAACAGGTTCGACCGCTGGGTCTGCGCGGTGCGGTCGCCGACCGCGTCGGCGACGACGAGCGGCACGAACCCGTGCGAGATCGCGTCCACCGCGGTCGCCCGCACGCACCCGCTCGTGCTCACGCCGACGATCACCACGGTGTCGACGCCGTCGGCGTGCAGGGTCGAGGCCAGCGAGGTGCCGAAGAACGCGCTGGCGTACTGCTTCACGACCACCAGCTCGCCCTCGACCGGTGCCACCTCGGGCATCAGCTCCCCGAGCGGCCCCCCACCGAAGAGGTGCTGCAGGGCCGGCACCTTGCGGACGAAGACCCCGCCGTCGCGGCCGTCGGGGGCGTACTCGACGCGGGTGTGCACGACGGGCACTCCGCCGCGCCGGGCGGCCGCGAGCACCCGGCCGGCCGCGTCGAGACAGCCGCGCTCGGGCAGGCACAGCGGGCTGCCGGGCTCGAAGTAGGCCCGCATCAGGTCGATGACCACGAGGGCGGGCCGGGCCCCGGGGGCGAGCGTGCCCCCGAAGCCCGGCTCAGCGCTCACGAGCGGATCGGTCACAGCGGGACCGGCGGGCGCGGACGGGGGAGGCCGGTCTCCTCCTCGCACCGCTCCAGGATCGTCTCCAGGTCCGGGCCCATGTCGAAGGTCGGCAGCGGGCTCGGCCGGCCCTCGGCGAGCTCGGCGCGCAGCGCGGCGGTGGCCTGCTCGTCGACCGTCCCGCGCTCGTCGCACACGACGCCGAAGCGACGCGCGCCCTCGGCCGAGACGAGTCCGCGGCGCACCTCGAGACCGACCAGCTCGGGGTCACGGGCCAGCGGGTCGCCCCAGCCGCCGCCACCCCACGTCACGAAGTGCAGGATCTCGCCGGCCTTGACCGGGTAGTCGTGCAGCTTGCTGGGGAGCACCTCGGTGCTGCCGTCGGGCCGCTCGATCCACTTGCGGCCGCGCGCACCGGGCGCGCCGCCGTTCACGCCCCACGGGTAGGTCAGCCACCGGTCGTCGTGGATGGCGATGGTGCCGTTCTCCAGGAAGCGGTAGGCCACGTCCACCCCGTTGCCGCCGCGGTGCAGGCCGGCGCCTCCGGTGTCGGGAACGGTCTCCCAGCGCTCGATCCGCAGCGGGTAGTAGGACTCGAGGTACTCGCACGGGATGTTGACGAAGGACGGCCACAGCGAGTGGCCGTCCGGGCCGTCGCCGATCGGGCGGCCGGGGATGCCGCCGAAGCCGATCGAGTAGAGCTGGAACCACTCGCCCTTGCGCTCGCCCTCGCCGTAGGTGCCGGAGTACATGAAGTGCGGCGAGGAGGAGAAGCCCGCGGCGTTCAGCAGGTCGGGGTTCATCTGGCCGAGCAGCCCGCCGAACAGGTCGAAGATCCGGCCGATGCCGTGGTTGCGGGCGTTGAGCGCGGCGGGGTACTTCGGCTTCCAGAACGACTCGTCGGGGATCTCGACGTCCACCAGGGGGTAGAACCCGTCGTTCCAGAGGATCTGCGGGTCAGCGACGGTGATCATGTAGATCCCGAAGAACATCCGGGCGAGGTTCTCGTTGATGTAGTAGTTGATCGGGCCCTGGGCCTGCGGGCTGCTGCCGGAGAAGTCCAGCAGCACCTTCTCCCCGGTGCGGGTGAGGCTGAGCTTGAGCTCGTAGGGGCCGTAGCCGACACCGTCGTCGCAGATGTAGTCGGTGAACGAGATCGTCTTGCCCTCCTCGAACACCTCCTGGAGCAGGATCTTCATCGCGTTGTAGTTGCGCTGCAGCAGCGCGTCGAGCGCCGAGGTGTAGGTGTCGACGCCGAAGCGGGCGCACATCTCCTGCACGCGCCGCGAGGCGGTGCGACAGGCCGCGACGATGCCGTTGAGGTCGGCGCGGTTCCAGTCCGGCTTGCGGACCTGGTTGAGGATGATGCGCAGCGCGTCCTCGTCGAGGACGCCCTTCTTGTAGAGCTTGAAGGGCGGGATGACGACGCCCTCCTCGTAGATGGTGCGCGCGTCGGTGGGCATCGAGGCCGGCGTCTTGCCGCCGACGTCGGACATGTGGCCGAACATCGAGGCCCAGCCCACGATCCGGCCCTCGAAGTAGATCGGCATCACGATCAGCCAGTCGTTGGCGTGGCTGATCGCGGCGCCGCACGAGTAGGGGTCCGACGTCAGCAGGACGTCGCCCTCCTCGATGTCGCCCTCGAAGTTCGCGAGGAAGTCGGGGATCGAGAGGCCGAACTGGCCCACGACCATCTTGCCCGCGGGGTCGCCGATGAGCGGGAACTCGTCGTGCTGCTCGCGGATGCCCGGCGACAGGGCGGTGCGGAAGAGGACCTCGTCCATCTCGTAGCGGGCGTTGCGCAGCCCGTTCTCGATCAGGTCCAGGGTGACGACGTCGACGTCGACCGGGTTCAGGGACCCGGTGGCGGTCTCGATGAGGCGGGCCATGTCTCAGCCTTCCGGGGTGGTGTCGGCGGTGGTCGCGAGGGGGCGGATCAGCATGCTGCCGCTGGGGTGGACGGTCGCGGCGTGGTCGGGCAGGACGAGCGTCGTGGAGTCCATCTCGACGACGATGGCCGGACCGGTCACGACGTCGCCGGCGCGCAGCCGGGTGCGGTCGTAGATGGCGGCCTCGACCTCGGCGCCCTCCACCCAGATCGGCTGCCGCTCGATGAGGGCGCCGGCCGGGTCCTCACCGCCGTCCTCGAGCGTGGCGGCGGCGACCGACGGGCGCGGGCCGTTGGCGGTCGCGCGGACCGTCACCAGCTCGTGCTCGTTGTCGAGGACGAAGGAGAACAGTCGCTCGTGCTCGGCGTCGAAGGCGGCCCGGAGCGCATCCAGGCCGGCGCCCGCCCCGTCGAAGGACGTGATGTCGATCGTCACCGGGATCTCGAAGCCCTGACCGTGGTAGCGCAGGTCGGCCGAGTAGACGACGTCCTGGTCCGCCTCGGCGATGCCCTCCTTGCTCAGGGTGGCGCGAGCGGAGTCGGCGAGCTCGGTGAGCAGCTCGCGCAGGCTGTCGTCGGTGAGCTCGCTGAGACGGCGCACGAGCGTGCGCACCGACTCGTCGCGCACGTTGGTGGTCGCGTCGCCGTAGGCGCACAGCACGCCCGGGGAGGGCGGGATGATCACCGGCCAGGCGCCGGTCAGCCTGCCCAGCGCGTTGGCGTGCAGCGGGCCGGCGCCACCGAAGGCGACGAGCGCGAAGTCGCGCGGGTCGAAGCCCTGCTGGACCGAGACCAGGCGCAGCGCGCCGAACATGTTCTCGTTGACGATGTCGATGATGCCCGCGGCCGCGGCCTCGACGGACTCGAGGCTGGTGGCGTCGGCGATCGACTGCACGGCCGTCCGGGCCGCGTCGCGGTCGAGGGTGATCTCGCCGCCGGCCAGCTTGGTCGGCAGGTAGCCCAGCACCACGTTGGCGTCGGTCACCGTCGGCTCGGTGCCACCGCCGGCGTACGCCGCCGGGCCGGGCGAGGCGCCCGCCGACTGCGGCCCGACCCGCAGGGCCTGGGTCAGCGGAGGCACGTGGGCGATCGAGCCGCCGCCCGCGCCGACCGTGCGGACGTCGACCGAGGTCGCGCGGACCTTGAGGTCGCCGACCATCGTCTCCCGGCCGATGCGCGGGGTGGAGTCCTGGACGAGGGCGACGTCGGTGGACGTGCCGCCCATGTCGAAGGTGAGGAAGTCGCGGAAGCCGGCCTGCTCGGCCACCCACGCGGCTCCGGTGACGCCGCCGGCGGGGCCGGAGAGCAGCAGGTTGACCGGGTTCTCGGCCGCCACGGCGCCCGAGACCAGGCCGCCGTCGCTGCGCAGGATGCTGAGCTTGCCGTCCACGCCGCCCTCGCGCAGCTGCGACTCCAGGTTGGAGACGTAGCGCCGGACCTGTGGCTGCACCGCCGCGTTCGCGACGGTGGTGATGGTGCGCTCGTACTCGCGGAGCTCGGGCAGCACGGTCGAGGACAGCGACACCGGCACCCCGGGCAGCTCCTCGGCGGCGATCTCGCCGACCCGCCGCTCGTGGGCCGGGTTGGCGTAGGAGTTGATGAGGCTGACGCTGAGTGCCTCGACGCCCTGCTCGCGCAGGTGGGCGAGCTGGCGGCGCACGTCGTCCTCGTCGAGCTCGGTCACGACCGAGCCGTCGGCGCCGATGCGGCCACGGACCTCGACGGTGTCCTCGAGCGCGGCCAGAGGCTCGGGCTTGGGCCAGATGATCCAGCCGGCCAGGCCGCCGGGGACGAAGGACCGCGCGATCTGGAGGACCTGCCGGAAGCCGTCGGTCGTCACCAGCCCGACCCGCGCGCCCTTGTTCTCGAGGATCGCGTTGGTCGCCACGGTCGTGCCGTGGAAGACCTCCGTGATCTCCTCCATCGTGATGCCCGCGACCTCGCAGACCTTCTCGATGCCGCGCAGCACGCCGACCGACTGGTCCGCGGGGGTCGACGAGGTCTTGGCGCGATGGGTCTGGCCGGTGTCCTCGTCGATCAGCAAGATGTCGGTGAACGTGCCTCCCACGTCCACGCCGAGCCGGTAGGTCATGTGTGTCCTCCTCAGATGACGCCGGCGGAGCGCAGCGACGACAGGGTGTCGTCGTCGAGCCCCAGCAGGCCGCGGTAGATGTCGTCGTTGTGCTCGCCCAGCTCCGGCCCGACCCGGCGCACACGCCCCGGGCTCTGCGACAGCTTCGGCACCACGTTGTGCATCGCGAACTCGCCCAGCTCCGGGTGCGTGAGCCGGACGATTGCCTCCCGAGCGGCGAAGTGGGGGTCGGTGAGCATGTCCTTGGCCTTGAAGATCCGGCCCGCGGGGACCCCGTGCTCGTGCAGGAGCTCGAGCAGGTCGTCGGCGGCGTGGGTCGCACTCCACCGGGCGATCAGCTCGTCGAGCTCCTCCATGTGGCGGCCGCGGGCGCTGTGGGTCGCATAGCGCTCGTCGGTGGCCAGCTCCGGGCGGTCCATGGCCGCGGCGAGCCGGCGGAAGACCGTGTCCTGGTTGGCGGCGACGAGCACCATCTCGCCGTCGGCCGTGGGGTAGACGTTGCTGGGCGCGACGTTGGGCAGCACGGTGCCGGTGCGCTCGCGCTGGTAGCCCGCCACCTGGTACTCCGGGATCAGCGACTCCATCATCGCGAGCACGGCCTCGTAGATCGCGGAGTCCACCACCTGGCCGCGGCCGGTGCGCTCGCGCTGGTGCAGGGCGACCAGCGTGCCGAGGCAGGCGAACGTCGCGGCGAGCGAGTCGCCCAGGGAGATGCCGGCGCGAGCCGGTGGCCGGTCGGGGTCGCCGGTGACGTAGCGGATGCCGCCCATCGCCTCGCCGATCGAGCCGTAGCCGGCCCGGGCGGCGTAGGGGCCCGTCTGGCCGAATCCGGTCACCCGGGTGACGACCAGGCGCGGGTTGATCTCCCAGAGCTCGTCGGGGGAGAGACCCCACCGCTCGAGGGTCCCGGGCCGGAAGTTCTCGATGAGCACGTCGGCCTGGGCCAGGATGCGGCGCACGAGGTCCTGGCCCTCGGCGGTGCGGAGGTTGGCGGTGACCGACTTCTTGTTGCGCGCCACCACCGGCCACCACAACGACCGGCCGTGCGGCTTCTCCCGCCCCCACTCGCGCATGGGGTCCCCCGAGCCGGGGTCCTCCACCTTGATCACCTCGGCGCCGAAGTCGCCGAGGAGCTGCCCGCAGAACGGGCCGGCCAGGAGCTGCCCGAGCTCGACGACCCGGATGTCGTCGAGCGGAAGGGGTTCGTCCGAGACCACGCCACCCTCATTTCGTATACAACAGAGCGGAGGACGGTGATGCGGATCACGCGTCGCGAGCATGAATCTACGAGTGGGTCGCTAAGTCGTCAAGAGACCCAGAGTAAATTGCATGCAACGTGCGGTTTCCGTTGCAGGACGCCGGACGCGGCGACGCCCTGGCCGAGCCTGTCGGCTCGCCCACGACCGACGGCCCGACGGACGAGCTGCCCCGCGCCGTCGCCAGGTGTCCTGCCGCGGCACGCCCGGCGCGTGGATCAGCGGCCCTCTGCGGAGACCAGGGCGGTCTCGGCCGCCGGTCCGGCGGGATGCGAGGCGGCGCGGGCCAGCGCCGTGCGGAGCAGGCGCAGGGAGCCGACGACCAGGGCCAGGGCGAGGGCCATCGCGGTCACCGTGACCGCGAACGCCGCGGTGTGACCGTGCGCGTCCGCCAGGCGGCCCGCGACCGTGGAGCCGAGCGCGTAGCCGATCCCGGTGGCGCCGGCGAGGACGGTCATCGCGGTGGCGACGCGCGCGGGGGAGACGACGCGTTCGGCGATGGTGAAGACACCGATCATGAACGGCGCGACCGCGCAGCCGAGCAGGCCGACGGCGACGAAGAGCGTGGGGAGGCTGTCGACGGCCAGCAGGGGCAGCGAGAGGAGCGCGAGAACGGCCACCGCGGCCAGGATCCGCCGCTCCGGTCCGATCCGCTCGGGCAGGAAGGCGGTGGCGATGCCCGCCACCGCGCTGCCGAGGCCGAGCGTCGCGTGCGCGAGCCCCGCGACCCCGGGCTGGCCGACAGCGGTCGCCAGGGCGGTGGTGCCGGTCTGGGTGGCACCGAAGAGCGAGCCGATCAGCACCTGGGCGCCGACGAGCACGAGGAGGACGGGCGTGAGCAGCCGTCCGGTCGGCAGCGCCGGTCCGCCGTGCCGGGTCGCCCGGCCGGTCGGGTGCAGTGCGAACGCCGTGCCGAACCCCGCCAGCAGTGCCGCCGCGAGCAGCAGCGCTCCGCCGGGGGAGACCGCGACGACGCAGATGCCGACGAGGGCCGGGCCGAGGGCGAAGGACGCCTCGTCGGCCGCGCCCTCGTAGGAGAAGGCCACGTCGACCAGTCGCCGCTGGTGGCTGCCCGTGCGCGCGGTGATCGGCCGCCACCGCACGCGGGCCAGCGGGCCGACCTGCGGCATGGCCAGGCCGGCCAGGGCCGCGGTCGCGACGACGGCGGCATCGCTCGCCCCGCGGTCCACGAGCAGCACCAGGGCGACCAGGGACGCGGCGCCGGCGAGTGCCTGGACCAGCACGACGTGGCGCTGGCCGATCCGGTCGGCGAGCGCACCGGCGAAGGGCGCACCGACGGCGTTGGCGACGGCGAGGGCACCGGCGGCGAGCCCGCCGAGGCCGTAGCTGCCGGACGC
>JAEZKN010000057.1 GCA_023415395.1 Actinomycetes bacterium | reverse complement strand
CCGGCAGCCCGGGCACGCGGGCCGACGGCGGCGGGACGTCGGCGTGGACGTGCTGGTAGGCGACCTGGATGGGGCTCTCGCCCTCGTGCGGCTTCGCGCCGGTGAGCAGCTCGTAGAGCACCACGCCCGCGGCGTACACGTCGGCGCGCGCGTCGGCCCGGCCGTCGACCACGAGCTCGGGGGCGAGGTAGCTGACGGTGCCGATCAGCACGCCGCCGGTAGCCGTGTGCTGGGTGTCGGCGCTGACCGCGCGGGCCAGGCCGAAGTCGGCGACCTTGATCCGCCCGTCGTCGGCGATGAGGACGTTCTCGGGCTTCACGTCACGGTGGATCAGCCCGGCGCGGTGGGCGGCGGCCAGCGCCGAGAGGATCGGCTCGAGCAGCGCGAGGGCACGCGCCGGAGGCAACGGGGCCTCCTTGCGGATCACGTCGCGCAGCGTGATGCCGTCGATGAGCTCCATCGAGAGGAAGACGACGCCGTCGTCGTCGCCCTGGTCGTAGACCGCGACGACGTTCGGGTGGGAGAGCCGGGCCGCGGCGCGGGCCTCGCGGACGAACCGGGCCGCGAACTCGTCGTCGTCGCCGAGCCCCGGGTGCATGATCTTGATCGCGACGGTGCGGTCGAGGCGGATGTCGGTGGCCTCGTAGACACTGGCCATGCCGCCGCGGGCGATGCGTGACCCGATGCGGTAGCGGTTGTCGAGGACCCGCCCGGTCATGGGGTCGCCGGACGCGTCGGCGACACCCTGCGGGGCGTGCCGATCCGAGCGCCGGTCAGGCGTCACAGCGACCCTCCTGTGGCCGGATGGGGAAGGATCCGGTGGCCCATATCGTACGGACGCGGGCGCGCCGGGGCGCGCTCAGGCGTCCCCGGCGTGGCGCGCGGGGCGGGTGGGACACTGGGGGCATGAGCCAGCAGCCCCTCTCCGAAGCCGACCTCGCCGCTCTCGTCCCCACGTGGCTGGACTGGGCGGCCACCGCGGAGATCCTCGGCGTCACCGTCGCCAAGGTGCGCACGATGATCCGCGACCACGAGCTGGCCGCCGCCGTCCCCACGCCCGGGGCGGGCCAGCAGGTCCCGGCCGACTTCCTGCAGGACGGGCTGGTGGTCAAGGGCCTCCCCGGCCTGCTGACCGTGCTGCACGACGCTGGCTACGACGACCGCGAGTGCATCGCCTGGCTCTTCCAGGACGACGACTACCCCGGCCGCGCCATCGACGCGCTGCGCGAGAACCGCGGCTCGGAGGTCAAGCGCCGCGCCCAGGCCCTCGGCTTCTGACCCCTCCGACGCCGACTCGGCGCGTCTTGCCCGCTGGGGTGGGGCGAGTCGGCGCGTCTTGCCGCTCGCGTGTGCAGGTTGCGCCGACTCGGCGGTCCGGGGCGGGCACGTTGCGCCGACTCGGCGGTCCGGGGCGGGCAAGTTGCGCCGAGTGGGCGCTCAGACGGCGCGCTGGGTGGCCGAGGCGGCCAGCCCGCGCAGCACCTCGCGGGCCCGGTCGTCGATCGCGGCGGCGTCGAGGGCGGAGACCGCCCGGGTGGTGAGGTGGTCGATGACCTCCTCGACCTGCGCGTGGGCGCCGGAGGAGTCGATGATCGCGCGCAGGTCCTCGACCTGGTCGGGGGAGAGCGGGGTGCCGAGCGCGGCGTCGAGCCGGGCGGCGTCGGCGGGCGCCGCGGCGTCGAGCGCGAGGGCGACGAGCACGGTGCGCTTGCCCTCGACGAGGTCGTCGCCGGCGGGCTTGCCGGTGGTGACCGGGTCGCCGAAGACGCCGAGCAGGTCGTCGCGGAGCTGGAAGGCCTCGCCGAGCGGCAGCCCGAAGCGGGACAGGTCCGCCATCGTCGTGGCGGACGCACCGGCCAGGGCCGCACCGATGTGGAGGGGCCGCTCGATGGAGTACTTGGCCGACTTGTAGCGCAGCACGGTCATCGCGGCGTCGACGTCGGCGCGGCCGCGCGCCTGCACCGACACGTCGAGGAACTGCCCGGCGACCACCTCTGAGCGGCACCGGTCGAAGACCTCGAGCGCGGGGGCGACCTGGGTGATCGGCAGCCCGCAGCGGCGCAGCAGCTCGTCGGACCAGCTGAGCAGGAGGTCGCCGAGGAGGATGGCCGCGGCGGCGCCGTACTGCTCGGGGTCCCCGCGCCAGCCCGCGGCCCGGTGCTCGCCCTCGAACTGCCGGTGGGTCGCCGGCCGGCCGCGCCGGGTGTCGGAGGCGTCCATGAAGTCGTCGTGCACCAGCGCGCTCGCGTGGAGGAGCTCGAGCGAGGCGCAGGCGCGGACGAGCGCCTGCTCGTCGGCCGGCTCGGGCGCCACCGCGCGGTGGCCCCAGTAGCAGAACGCCGCCCGCAGCCGCTTGCCGCCGGACACGGCCGAGCGCGCCTCGCGCACCAGGCGGGTGGCGTCGTCGCCGAGCATCGCGAGCCCGTCGACCTGGCCGTCGACGAACCCGTCGAGCGCGGCCTGGACGCCGTCGCGGAACGCCGTGCTGTCCCACCCGTTCTCGGCCGTCACGCCGCCGAGACTAGCCAGTGGACGCCCGGCCGGGTTCGGGTGCCCCCGACCTAGACTGTTGCGCATGGCGCACGAGCAGGAGCCCGGCCGGGTCCGCAGGATCGGTGACCTGGTCCGCGACGGCGAGCGCTCGTTCTCCTTCGAGTTCTTCCCGCCCAAGGACGCGGCCGGCGAGGAGCAGCTCTGGCAGGCCATCCGCGAGCTGGAGCCCTACCGGCCGACGTTCGTGTCGGTGACGTACGGCGCCGGCGGCACCACCCGCGACACCACGGTCGCCATCACGGGGCGCATCGCCGCCGAGACGACACTGACCCCGATGGGCCACCTGACCTGCGTCGGGCACACCCGCGAGGAGCTCCTCGCCGTCCTCGCGTCGTACGCCGCCGCCGGGGTCCACAACGTCCTGGCCCTGCGCGGCGACCCGCCGGGCGGCCCCGGCACGCCGGGGGGCGCCACCGAGGGCGGCTTCACCTACGCCGACGAGCTCGTCGCGCTGGTGAAGGCGACCGGGGAATTCAGCGTGGGGGTCGCCGCGTTCCCGGAAGGCCACCGCGAGTGCGCGACGCTCGACGACGACGTGCGGGTCCTGCTGGGCAAGCAGCAGGCCGGCGCCGAGTTCGCGATCACGGACATGTTCTTCCGCGCGAGCGACTACTTCGGTCTCGTCGAGCGGGCGCGCGCCGCAGGCGTCCACATCCCGGTGCTCCCGGGCATCATGCCGATCCTCAACCTGCGCCAGGTGACCCGGATGGCCGAGCTCTCCGGGCGCGAGGTGCCGGCCGAGGTCGTCGCGCGGATCGGGGCCCACCAGGACGACCCGGTCGCGCTGCGCGCCGAGGGCATCGCCGCCGCCGCGGAGCTGTGCGACGAGCTGCTGGCCGGCGGCGCTCCGGGGCTGCACTTCTACACGCTCAACCGCTCGAAGGCGACGCGCGAGATCTTCGCGGCGCTCAACATGGCGGTCTGAGCCCGCGACCGCCGGCTCGGGCTAGGCGCTCCCGATCTCGGCGGCGACCAGCGCGGCCGAGAGTCCCACGAAGGGCAGCCCGGCCCCGGGCGTCGCGTGCGCCCCGGCGGCGTACACCCCGGCGATCGGGGTGCGCGGCCCGAGCC
>JAEZKN010000563.1 GCA_023415395.1 Actinomycetes bacterium | reverse complement strand
GAGCTGGTCGGCGATCCGCCGGGCGCAGTCGGCCGCGGAGCCGGTCGCGGAGGCGGCCAGCCAGGCGGCCGGCAGCACGTCGTCGCGCAGGTGGGAGAGCTCCTCCACGGTGCCGACGGCGTCGAAGGCGCCGGGGTAGCCGACGACGAGGTCGTCGGCGCGGAAGCGCTCGAGCGCGGCGAGGTCCCAGCCGTTCGCGCGCACCAGCACCTCGCCGTACCCCTGCAGGTAGGTGGCCAGCCGGCCCACCAGCTTGCGCAGTCGGGCCTCCTCGCCGATCGACTCCTCGACGGTCGCGAGCACCGCCCAGACCCGCACCGACGCGGGGTCGCGTCCGGCCTCCTCGGCCGAGCGCCGGACGATCCCGACCGAACGGGCCAGGGCCTCGTCGCTGAGGAAGGTGTGGAGCACGACGCCGTCGGCGACCCGGCCGGCCAGCGCCAGCGACTTCGGCCCGATGGCCGTCATCAGGACCGGGATCCGCTCGTCGAAGGCGCCGTCCTGGTGGAGGTAGGGGTAGTGGCCGGCCGGGCCCTCGTGACCGACGACGGACTCGCCGCGCCACAGCCGGCGGTAGATCCCGACCGCGTCCTCGAGCTGTGCGCTGGTCACGCGCGGCAGGCCCATGAGGTCGAAGAGCACGTCGAAGCCGCGGCCCAGGCCGAGGGCGTAGCGCCCGCCGGTGAGCCGGTGCATGGTCGTCGCGAAGGTCGCGGTCACCAGCGGGTGGCGGGTGTTGGGGTTGGTCGCGGCGGTGGCGATCCCGAGGTGCTCGGTCGCCGCCCCGGCGGCGCCCGCGAGCACGGCGGCGTCCTTGACGTTGAACCGCTCGGACACGAAGAGCGAGCCGATCCCGAGGCGCTCGGCCAGCCGCGCCTCGTCGACCAGGTCGCGTGGGGAGGCGGTGTGGCCGGCCAGCCCGTAGCACCCGAGCTCGGGGTAGAACGTGTTCTCGGTCACACCGGCGGACGCTAGCAGCCGAGTTGACGCGCGTCGGGTGCCGCGGCAAGTTACCGACAGGTAATGTGCCCGCATGAGCCAGGTCCTGACGATGTGGAACAAGCTCGGCACCCTGCCCCTGGGCGGCCGGGTGTTCTCGCTGGTCTTCGCCCAGAAGGCGCCGTACTTCGCCTCGGTCCGCCCGCGCTTCACGGTGCTCGAGCCCAACCGCGCCGAGCTCGTCGTCCCCAAGCGCCGCCGGGTGCAGAACCACCTCGGCACCGTGCACGCGATCGCGCTGTGCAACGGGCTCGAGGCGGCGATGGGAGCGCTGGCCGAGGCGACGATCCCCGCCGACAAGCGCTGGATCCCGCAGGGGATGGAGGTGCGCTACACCGCGAAGGCCACCGGCGACGTCACCTGCATCGCCGAGACCGACGCCGAGCAGTGGACCTCCGGGGAACCCGACCTCCCGGTCCGGGTCCGCGGCGAGCTCGCCGACGGCACCTGCGTCATCGAGGGCACCATCCGGCTCTGGGTCACCCCGCGCCCGCGGGGGTGAGGAGGATGGGGTTCGTCAGCGCGACCATGTCGGTCCCGCGGCGGACCTCCGCGCGGACGAAGGCCGCATCGGTCACCGTCGCGTCGAGGGTGATCGTGCCGTCGACCGCCGCCGCGGTGCCGACGACGCTGGCCGGACCGGTGCCCGGGCGCAGGATGGTCGCGACGCAGCCGGGCACGCCCCTCACGGCCAGGTGGACCCTGACCGGCTGGCCGGGGCCGGCCGGCACGCGGTCGCCGCACTGCCCGCCGACGTCGTCGGTGCGGGCGGAGAAGTCCAGGTCCACCGCGGCGGACTCGGCGATCCAGGAGTGGCCGCCGCGGTAGCCGTCGACGATCGACGCGACCGACAGGTCCTCGGCGCGCACCACCGTCTGGGGCAGGCCGATCGCCTGGCTCTGCCGGTGCGTGTCGGAGTTGCCCACCGCCGGCTTGAAGACGCCCTTGGTGAGCAGGTTGTGCCAGGTCTTGACGGTCTGCTCGTCGTCGGAGCCCCACGGTCCGTTCCAGACCTCGATCGCGTCGACGTCGGCGAAGTCGTAGCCGAACTTCCAGGTGATGCCGCCCCCGGCCTGGTAGGGGTGGCAGGCGATGGACAGGCCGCCGAGGTCGCGGACCTGCTGGGTGAACCGGCCGAGCCGGCCGTCCTCGGGCCGGTAGCGCCAGTCGATCCAGGTGCCGTGGGGCAGCCCGGTCGCCAGCCAGTGCCCGGCGCGCGTGGTGACCTCCTCGCCGGGGATCACCAAGAAGTCGTCGGGGACGTAGCGGCCCCAGGTCTCGGTGGCCGAGCTCGTGTTGTGCTCGGAGGTCCCGATGAAGTCGAGGCCGGCCGCCGCGGCGTACCCGAGCACGTCAGCCTGGGTCTGCGAGCCGTCGGAGTGAACGGTGTGCACGTGGAGGTCGCCGCGGTACCAGCCGGCGCCGGTGCCCTCGACCGCCGTCGGTGCGGGGGAGGGCTCGAAGGACGGGCCCTTCCTGCCGAACCGCAGGGTGACGGTGACCCGGTAGGTCGTGCCGGCCCCGGTGAGCTGGTAGGGCCCCAGGGCGATCCGCCACCGGCCGGGCGTGATCTTGCCGGGCAGGTAGCCCGGTGTCGCCGAGGTGCGGCTCAGCCGGAACGAGCGGCGCGAGCCGCCGGACCACCCGCGGAACCCGTCCGCGTTGCCCAGGCCCACCCCGGCCGGGCCGAAGATGCCGATGTCGACGACGTTGAAGGAGGTGCCGAACTGGCTGGTGACGTTGTCGTTGGTGTACTTCACCTCGATCTGGCGCACGCCCGGCGGCACGGTGAACGGGACGTAGAACCAGTCCGGGGCGCCGACGTCGAAGTGCCCCTTGAACACCTTGGTGCGGCTCTGGCCAGCGGCCGCCGGCTCGAAGCCGAGCAGGGGAGCGGTGGCCACGGTGCCCGCCCCCGCGAGGAGCAGGGCGCGGCGGTCGAGGCGGCTCACGCCCCGCGTCCGCTCGTCCGGCTGGCCATCACGGCGTGGGTGCTCTGGTGGCTCATCACCGACCAGCGCGACTGGGAGGAGAGCAGGGAGCCCAGCGACATCCACGAGCCGATCGAGAACGCCGACATCGCCGACCCCACCGAGCCGATCGACGCGAAGGACCCGACGCTCCCGATGGAGAGCACCGAGCCCTCCGAGCAGATGGACAGGAACGAGTTCTTCGAACGCCAGGACAGCACCTCGGCAGCCTAGTGCTGGGATTCGGGCGGCGCGGCCGATCGCCGTACCCTTGTCTGCTGTCATGACGCGCACGTACGAGGTCCGCACCTACGGGTGCCAGATGAACGTCCACGACTCCGAGCGGCTCTCCGGGCTGCTGGAGGACGCTGGCTACGCGGCCGTCCCCGCAGGCGAGCAGGCCGACGTCGTCGTCTTCAACACCTGCGCGGTGCGGGAGAACGCCGACAACAAGCTCTACGGCAACCTCGGCCACCTCGCACCGATCAAGGCCGCGACGCCGGGCATGCAGATCGCCGTCGGCGGCTGCCGGGCCCAGAAGGACCGCACGACGATCACCCAGAAGGCGCCGTGGGTGGACGTCGTCTTCGGCACCCACAACATCGGGTCGCTGCCGGTGCTGCTGGAGCGGGCACGTGTGCAGCAGGAGGCGCAGGTCGAGATCCTCGAGTCGCTCGAGGTCTTCCCCTCCACCCTGCCGACCCGCCGGGAGTCGGCGTACGCCGCCTGGGTGTCGGTGTCGGTCGGCTGCAACAACACCTGCACGTTCTGCATCGTCCCCAGCCTGCGCGGCAAGGAGAAGGACCGCCGTCCCGGCGAGATCCTCGCCGAGATCGAGGCGCTGGTCGCGGAGGGCGTCTCCGAGATCACGCTGCTGGGCCAGAACGTCAACGCCTACGGCGTGGAGTTCGGCGACCGCCAGGCCTTCTCCAAGCTGCTGCGGGCCTGCGGTGACATCGAGGGGCTCGAGCGGGTGCGCTTCACCAGCCCGCACCCGGCGGAGTTCACCGACGACGTCATCGAGGCGATGGCCGAGACCCCGAACGTGATGCCCTCGCTGCACATGCCGCTGCAGTCCGCCTCCGACACGGTGCTGCGGGCCATGCGCCGGTCCTACCGGTCCACGAAGTTCCTCGGCATCATCGAGCGCGTCCGCGCCGCGATGCCGGACGCCGCGATCACCACCGACATCATCGTGGGCTTCCCGGGCGAGACCGAGGAGGACTTCCAGCAGACGCTGGAGGTGGTGCGGCAGTCGCGCTTCGCGAGCGCCTTCACCTTCCAGTACTCCAAGCGCCCCGGCACCCCCGCCGCCACGCTGCCCGACCAGGTCGACCCGGCGGTCGTCAAGGACCGCTACGGCCGGCTGGCCGCGCTGGTCAGCGAGATCGCCTGGGAGGAGAACAAGCGCCTCGTCGGCCGCACCGTCGAGCTCCTCGTGGCCGAGGGCGAGGGCCGCAAGGACACCGAGACCCAGCGGCTCTCGGGCCGCGGCCCGGACAACCGGCTCGTGCACTTCGCGCCGCCCGCCGGCGTCGAGGTCCGCCCGGGCGACATGGTGACGGTCGAGATCACCTACGCCGCCCCGCACCACCTCGTCGCGGACACCTTCCTCGGCGTGCGCCGCACGCGCTCGGGCGACGCATGGGAGGCCCGCACGTCGGCATCCGCGCCGGCGGGTGTCACCCTGGGCATGCCGAGCGTCGGCGTACCCGCGGCGCTGCCGGACGCTCCCGCCTGCCGCTGACCTCTCGGAGGAACCTGTGCCCGCTGACGCCCCCACGATCCTGGCGACCTCGGGCGGCTGGGCTCCCGACGACCGGCTGCGCTGGCGGGTCGGCCCGCTGACCGAGCTCGCCATCGAGCTGTCCGGCGTCACCGGCCGCGCGCCGCGGGTGACCTTCCTCGGCACGGCGTGCGGCGACAACCCGGCGCTGGTCGCCGAGTTCTACGCCGCCGCCCGCA
>JAEZKN010000523.1 GCA_023415395.1 Actinomycetes bacterium | reverse complement strand
CGGCCAGGGCGGGCTCGCCCGCGAAGGCGGCCCGCGCGACGGCGACGGTCGAGCCGCCCAGCATCGCCGCGCGTCGTACGGCGGTGAGCGGCACGTCCGCTGCGACCGCGAGCGCCTCCTGGACGAGCGAGTCGAGGGCGCCCTGGCGCACCTCGCCGGTCACCACGCCCCGCAGCCAGCGCTGCTCGTCCTCGGTGGCGCGACCGAAGAGGTCCGCCACCGCGACCCGCCGGGCGGCCTGGGATCCCGACCCCGCGAGCGCGGCGATGCGCTCGAAGTCCTCGTGCACCTCCAGCACGGTCAGCGACGACTCGGTCGCCGGCTCGGGGAGCGCGGTCAGCCCGCGCCAGCCGAGCCCGGTGCGGCGCTGGCGCAGCGAGCCGCCGACGTAGGCCGTCACGGTCTCCAGCTCCTCCGGCGCCGCCTGGGCGAGCAGCGCGGCGATCGCGGCGACCTTGGCCTTGCGGGACCGGGTCGCGGCGACGGCGGCGGAGGTGGCGACGACGTCGGCGAGCAGCACCCCGCCATTGAACAGGGCGGCACCGACACTCAGGAGCCGATGCGGTAGCCCGACACGCGCGGTGCCCGGCCGGGGACACGCTCCTCGAAGACCGCGATCCGGCCCGAGAAGCCGACCAGCGTGCCCGCGGCGGCCCGCCCGAGGGTCCGGGTCACCTCCCCGGTGCGGACGTCCACGAGCCGCAGGGTCGCGCCGCCCGCGGCGTGGTCGGCCCGGACCAGGCCGAGCGCTGAGCCGGCGAACGCGGCGTACTCGACGGTGGGCACGTCGTCCTGGACCGCCACGGACACGTCGCCGTAGGACCAGAGCAGCTCCTTGGTCCTCACGTCGTGGGCCTGGACGACCGGGACCTCGAGCCGACCGCCGGGGACGTCCACGACCTGCCCGTCCGGCCACCAGCTCACCCCGTCGATCACGTTCGGCGGGTCGAGGTCGGCGGCCAGGCACTGCTCGTCGTGCTCGACGACGCGGCCGGTGGCGACGGTGAAGCAGATCGGCTCGCCGTCGTCGGTGGTGCGGCCCATCCAGATCCGGGTGGCCGACAGGTCGACGACCTCGGTGCCGATCGTCGCAGGCCTGGTCCAGACGAACGCGGGCTTCGTCGGGTCGATCACGCCGACCTTGCCGCCGGCCACGGCCACGAAGAGCCGGGTGCCCGGGATCGCCCGGACCGGGCCGAGCCCCAGCGAGGGGAGCCGGGTCACCTCGCCGGTGCGGCTGTCGCCGATCGTGTAGGGCAGCGGCACGTTCGGGGTCGGGTTCGTGGTGCCGGGCGAGTTGGCGAACGACCCGGAGGAGAGCCAGTGCCGCGCGGCCACGACGACGGGGTCCGGGGAGGCGTTCGGCGGCAGGGCCAGGTCGTGCCGCCACGCCCGCTGCAGCGGGGCCGCGCCCGGCTCGGGGTCGGACTCGGGCTCGTCCGCTGCGCAGCCGGCGAGCGCGACGAGGGCCAGCAGGAAGCCTCCGAGCACCAGACGCATCGCCCCAGACTAGGTTGGTTTCCGTGGGTCGGAGGCAGAAGGCGCTCGTCGGTGCGGAGCACCTGGTCGACGCGTTCCGGCGCAGCCGGCGCGCGGGTCGGCCGCCGGAGCACTTCCGGATCGAGGTGTACGGCGGGCACGGGGGTGCCGCGGGCGTCGTGGTGCGCGGGCGGGTGCTCGACAACCGGGCGCCGTCCGAGGCGGTCGAGGGCGAGGGTGTAGGTGCCGCCCTGCGACGCAGCCTCGGCTCGTTCGTGACCGACGAGCTGCCCGACGTACCCCTCCGCGTCGTGGGCGGCGACGCCGTCGCCGAGGTCCGCACCGACGGCGACGGCTACTTCCGCACCGAGCTCGCGCCGTCCGGGCTCACGGGCCCGTGGGTCGAGGGCACGGTCGAGCTCGCGGCGCCGTTCCGCGGGCTGCCGGGGCCGTTCCGGACCCCGGTGCCGGTGCGCGTCCCCACGACGGAGGCGCGCTTCGGGGTCGTCTCCGACGTCGACGACACGATCATCGAGACCGGCGTTCAGCGGGTCGGCGAGATGCTGCGCCAGACCTTCGCCGGCTCCGAGCTGACGCGCACGCCGTTCGAAGGGGCGCCGGAGCTCTACCGCGACCTGGCCGACGGCGACCGCAACCCGGTCTTCTACGTCTCGTCGAGCCCGTGGAACCTGCACTCCTTCCTCCAGCGCTTCCTGCGCCACCGCGACTTCCCGCTCGGCCCCCTCCTCCTGCGCGACCTCGTCGGCACCGTCGACGGCCGCGCGCGCAAGCACGAGCGGATCGAGGAGGTGCTCGCGCTGCACCCGCAGCTGGAGTTCGTGCTCATCGGCGACTCGGGGGAGCAGGACCCGCAGATCTACGCCGACGTCGTCCGCGCCCATCCCGGCCGCATCCGCGCCGTCTACATCCGCGAGGTGCGCCTCGACCCGGGCGACGGCCGGGTCGAGCAGGTCACCGACGCGTGGGCCGACGACGTGCCCTTCGTGCTCGCCGCCGACAGCGAGGCGGTACGCCGCCACGCGGCGTCGATCGGGCTGCTGCGGTGAGCCGCCGGCTGCTGCTGGCGGTCGACGCGCCCTCGCTGCTGCACCGCAACCACCACGCCCGGGTGACCTCGGGGCTGCGCGACCGGGGTGGCCGTCCGGCCTGGGCGCTGCACGGCATGCTGCGCCAGATCCTGGAGGCGATCGACCAGTTCGCGCCGGACGCGGTCCTCTTCGGGCTCGACGACCGCACCACGTCGGTGCGGGAGGACGCCTACCCCGCCTACAAGGCGGGCCGGGCCGAGAAGGACCCGGCGCTCGTCGACCAGCTCGAGCGGGCCGGGGCGCTGCTCGACGCGCTCGGCATGCTCACCGTCACGCCGAAGGGACTGGAGGCCGACGACGTCAACGCGACCGCGGCGACCTGGGCCGTCGAGCACGACTGGAGCTGCGTGCTCATCACCTCCGACCGGGACGCCTTCGCGCACATCAGCGAGCACACCCAGGTGCTGCGGCTGATCACCGGCGGCATCAACGGCTCGCCGCTGCTCAACCCGGCCCGGCTGCAGGCGATGTACGGCATCCGGGCCGAGCACTACCTGGAGTACGCCGTCCTCCGCGGCGACGCCAGCGACAACCTGCCCGGCGTGCCCGGCTTCGGGGAGAAGACCGCCGCGGTGCTGCTGGAGCAGATGGGCTCGATGGACGCCGTGTGGGCCGACATCGAGCACTGCGACGGCGCGACGCTGGTCGCCACCCTCGACTCCTACTGCGCCGAGGTCGGCCGTCCGCGCATGGGCGCGAGCGTGCTGAAGAGGCTGCTGGCGCCAGGGGCCCGGGAGCGGTTCGAGTTCAACCTCGCGATGATGTCCGGGCGCACCGACCTCGACCTCGGGCTGACCCCGGACGTGCCGGGCAGCCCCGGGCTCCTGCCGCTGGACCCCGACCGGATCTCGCAGGTCGTCGGCTACCTCGGCGTACCCGCGACGACGGACCTGGCCCTGCGGGTCCTCACCCAGGAGCCGCAGCGGCACTGAGCCGGGCGCCGAGCTCGGCCAGCGCCGCCCGGACCTCCTCGCCGGCCTCGAGGTGGAAGGGGCCCGGCAGCACCGCCAGCTGCTCGGCGTAGGACCGGGGGTTGCGCGTGGAGCCGACCAGCCGGGTCGTGCCCTCGTCGACCGCCTCGAGGCGGCCCAGCGTGCGGGGGAGCACCGCCGCGACCCGGTCCAGCGGTGCCTCGACGCGTACGACGACCGGGTGCTGCCACCCGGTGCCGAGGTTCTCCTCGAGCGCGGCCACGGGGTCCAGGCCCGCGGGCGGCTCCGCGGCCTCCGGCAGCAGCGCGACCGAGGACACCCGGTCGACGCGGTAGGTGCGGACGGCGTCGGCGGTGACCGACCGGCACAGCAGGTACCACCGGCCCCAGCGGACCACGACCGCCCACGGGTCGGCGTCGAGCTCGCGCTCGTGGCCGGCCTCGGTGCGGTAGCCCAGCCGGACCCGCCGGCGCGCCGCGCACGCCTCGACGAGCGCGACAGTGGTGGCGGGATCGGGCCGGGCCGGGT
>JAEZKN010000473.1 GCA_023415395.1 Actinomycetes bacterium | reverse complement strand
AGCCGGGCCTCCACGGAGTCGCCGCCCGGGACCGCGGCCGGGTCCACGCCCGGCACCGCCGCCGCGCTGGTCGCCAGCGCCCTGCCGAACAGCCACGACGCGTTGCGCGGCAGGTCCTTCATGCCTGCTGCGAGGGTCGTCACCAACCCCTGTCCGTTCCGGTCACTCATCTGTGCTCCCTCCCTTGCCCGCCTCCCACAGCGAGGTGACGTGGATCACGTCACTCGTTCGGGTTACCCGATCGAGGGCTCGGCATGCGCCCGCGAAGAAGCACTCGCGGGCACGCGGGATGTCCCCTAACCTGCCGGGGTGGCCCGCGGCACCGCACGGGCTCGGGCGCACCTGCGGTGCCTCCCTCCCGAGCACGGAGACCAGGTGACATGACGAGCCGGACCCCGCCCACGGTCTTCCTCGATCGCGTGGGGGAGCTGACCCGGCTCGAAGAGCTGCTCCAGACACTTCCCGACGCCGGACGCTCGGTGCTGCTGACCGGAGAGCCGGGCATCGGCAAGACCAGCCTGCAGGAGGTGCTGGTCGCCCGAGCCCGGGACCTGGGGCACGCGGTGCTCCGGACCAGCGGCAGCCCCGGGGAGGGGGAGCTGCCGTACGCCGGCCTCCACCGGCTGCTCCGTCCGGTGCTCCCGCGCATCGACGAGCTGCCCGGGCCCCAGCGCAACGCGCTGCTCGCCGCCTTCGGCCTGAGCGACGCCGAGCCGGCAGAGCGGTTCCTCGTCTACCTCGCGGCCCTCGAGCTGACCGCCCTGGCGGCGAGCAGCATGCCGCTGGTGCTCTCCGTCGACGACGTCGCGCGCCTGGACCGATTGTCGCTGGAGGCGATCCTCTTCCTGGCGCGGAGGATCGAGTCCGAGCCGGTCCTGTGCCTGATGTCGGCACGCGAGACCGACGACGCGCCCGCCGGCGATCCGACGATCGAACGCCTCACGCTCCGCGGGCTGGATGAGGTGGACGCGGACCGGCTCCTCCTCTGGTCGGCTCCCGACCTCGATGCCCGGCTGCGGGAGCGGGTGCTGAGCGCCGCTGGCGGCAATCCCCTGGCCCTGCTCGAGCTCCCGGTGGCGCTGGCCGCTCAACCGCCCGACGGCCCGGACATCCCCGACCTGCTCCCGGTGACCGACCGGCTGGAGCTGGCCTTCGCCGACAGGGTCGGCCTCCTGCCACCGTTGACGCAGCTGGTGCTGCGGGTGGCCGCCCTCGGGGACGGCTCCGTCCTGACCGAGGTGCTCGCCGCGACCGAGCTCCTCACCGGCCACCCGGTTCGTGAGGACGTCCTGGAGCCGGCTGTCGCGGCTCGTCTGGTCAGCTCGCGCCGTGGCCTCGTGAGCTTCCGGCACGGACTCGTCCGGTCGGCGGTCCACCACCGGACGAGCACGCAGGATCGGCAACGGGTCCACGACGCGCTCGCCAGGGTGACCGGCGATCACGACCGGTCCGTCTGGCATCGCTCGCTCGCGAGCGACGAGCCGTACGAGGCGACGGCCGCGGCGCTCGAGGCCGCAGCGAGGCGCGCCCAGTCCGACGGCAACGGTCGGCTCGCGGTCGCCCAGCTCGAACGAGCGACCACGCTCACGCCCGAGCCGGCCGCCCGGGGCGCGCGGCTGCTCAGCGCGGCCGAGGTGGCCTTCGACATCGGCGACGTGGTCTCAGCGTCGCGCCTACGAGCCCGGATCGTCGCCGACGAGCTGCTCGCTGAGGACCGGATCCGGCTGGTGTGGCTCCATGACGTGCTCACCGACGGTCGTCCCGTCGCGCCGGAAGCGATCACCACGATGGTCGAGCTGGCCCGCGGGCGGCTCGCGCTCGACGACCACCTGACGGCCGCTCGACTCCTCGTGGCGGCTGCGCGCCAACACTGGTGGTCCTCGCCGGGGGAGCAGGTGCGGACCGAGATCGAGCGGGCAGCGGCCGCGCTCCCGACCACCGGCACCGGCTCGCTCCTCGACTCGATCGTGCTGCTCACCCGGGCCGCCGTGGCCTCGCCGGAGCGGAGTCCCGCCGTCCTCGCCGCTCTCGACGACGGGGACCGGGACGCCGAGGGTGCCGCGGACGCCCGCGCGCTCCTGGGCCACGCCTCGTTCTGCCTCGGCGAGTTCACCCGCGCGATCACCCTGCTGTCGATGTCGGCCGACGACCTCCGCTCGCGAGGACAGCTCAGCCCGCTGGCCCAGGCCCTCACCATCCGGGCATGGGCCGGGTTCTACGCCGGGCGGTTCGACGTGGCGCGCACCGCCGAGCAGGCGGCCCGCCTGGCCGACGAGACCGGGCAACCGCGCTGGAGCGCGCTCGCCCGGGCGGCGGCGAGCGCCTACAACGGGCTCCGGGACGGCCAGGTCTCCGCCGCCGACCTGGCCGCGTCCCAAGCGATCGCCGCGGACGGTGCGACGCCCCTGCGCTGCCTGACCTCGACCTGGCACCTGGCCCGCGGACTCGCCTACCTGAGCCGAGGCGAGCACGAGGCAGCCTTCAGTGCCCTCCTCCGGACCTCGGACCCCCAGGATCCCGGTCACCACTTCCGGCACCCGGCGTTCACCGTGGGCTACCTGGCCGAGGCCGCGCACTTCAGTGGCCGCCGGGACGAGTGTCGAGCCGTGGTCCACCAGATCGAGACCGAGGTCGCGCCATCGGCGGCCGAGGGGCCGACGATCGGTCTCGAGTACGCCCGCGCCCTCCTCAGCGAGGACGCGGAGACCGAGGGCCGCTTCCGCGACGCGTTGGTGGGCCGCGCCGCGCTGCACCCCTGGCACAAGGCCCGGCTGGACCTTGCGTTCGGGTCGTGGCTGCGGCGCCAGCGGAGGGTCGGCGAGGCCCGCGACCACCTCCGCTCGGCACGCGACCACATGGACGCCCTCGGGATGTCGTCGTGGGCCCGGACGGCGGACCGCGAGCTCGTCGCGGCCGGCGAGCGAGGATGGCGCCCGCGACGAGACCCCACGAACCTCCTGACGGCCCAGGAGGTGCAGGTCGCCGAGCTAGTCGCCCGCGGGCTCACCAACCGAGAGATCGGCAACGAGCTCTACCTGTCCCACCGGACCGTCGGGTCACACCTGTACCACATCTACCCGAAGCTCGGGATCACCTCGCGGGCGCAGCTGGCCAGCCTCTTCGCGCAGTCAGGCCCCACGAGCTAGCCGGGGCAGCGGGCGGTCCGCCGGTCCGCCCGCGACCGGCTCGAAGACCACGGCGTCGGCCGGCACCTCGTGGCCGGCGGGATCGACGAACGCCACCCGGGCCAGCTCGCCGGTCCGGGTGTTGCGGCGTACGGCGGTCGGACCGTCGTCCCGCGGGACGTGCACGTCGCCCCACTGCTGCAGCGCCGCGAGGACGACCTTGAGATCACGCCCGGCCGCGGTGAGGTGGTACGACGGGCGCGACCGCTCGCCCGGCACACGGTAGTCGCGCTTCTCCAGGATGCCGGCCTCGACCAGCGTGGCCAGGCGGCTGGCCAGGATGTTCGGCGCGATCCCGAGCGCGTCGCGGAAGTCGGCGAACCGGGTGACGCCGAGGTGCGCCTCGCGCAGGATCAGCAGGGCCCAGCGTTGACCGACGAGCTCGAGCGTGCGCGCGATCGAGCAGGCCGGCACAGCGCCGTCGAGTGTGCTCATGAGACCTCCGTCGCCACCGTAGCGCCCGGGACCCGACCGAGCGCGTGCGCCGTACCGAGGGAGAGGACTGCCAGCAGGCCGATGGCCACCACGCCGATCAGCAGCGCCGTCCCGAGCCCCGAGGAGGTGGCGACCAGGCCCAGCGAGAGCGCCGTGGCTCCCTGGAGGACGTAGGCCACCAGGTAGACCGCCGCGACCGCGCCCCCGCGCGCGTGGGCGGGTGCGTGCGCAGCGATCAGGCCGAGTCCGCCGGAGAACATCAGTCCGTAGCTGAATCCGCTGAGGGTGGTCGCGACGAGGAACACCGGCAGCGAGTGCGCGGTCGCCGACACCTCGAGCAGGGCCAGCGCGAACAGGGTCGCGAGCGTGCCGGTGACGACCTGCCGCCCGGCCGGGACCCGACGGACCCCGAGGGCCGAGAGCCCGACCGTCGCCGACATCGCGGAGAGGACGAGGCCGACGACGAAGATGTTGGTCGTGCCGACGAGGCTGCGCGCGACGTCGGCGCCGAGGGCGAGGAAGACCGACCCGAACGCGTAGGCGGCCGTGACGGCGAGAGCGGACGCGACGTACGCCCGGCGCAGGTCGCGCTCGATGCGCACCGGCCGCGGCCGCCACGGCCCCAGCCCCTCGGGGCGCTCGTCGCGCGGCATCATCCAGATCAGCGGCAGCACCGCACCGGTGACCGCGACCAGGACCCAGAAGCTCAGGTGCAGGGGAGCGGGCGCATACTCGGTCAACGCTCCACCCACGACCGTCGCGAGCGCCAGTCCGACTGCCGTCGCGGCCGTGGTGACCGCGGAGGCCCGCGACTTCTTGTCCTCCGCGTGGAGCTCGTGGACCGCAGCGGTCGCCGGGGTCAGGGCCAGTGCGACGCCGGCGCCGCTGAGCGCCCGGCCCAGGTAGACCCAGCCCACCGACGGCGCGAGCGCGAACAGCAGCGCGCCCAGTGCCATCGCCGAGACCCCGACGAGCATGGTGACCCGCCGGCCGATGTGGTCCGAGACCTGGCCGAAGACAAGGAGGAACACCACGAGGACGAC
>JAEZKN010000426.1 GCA_023415395.1 Actinomycetes bacterium | reverse complement strand
GGCCGGGACCGCCCCACGGGTCGACGCGACGATCCGGATCACCGCGGCCGGCTTCACGGCGGCGTACACGCCCCGCAGCTCGACCGTCTCCCAGGACGGCGTCGTCACGATCACCAACGAGCACACGACCCTGCACACGGTGACCTCGGACGCCGAGGACGAGAACGGCGCGCCGCTCTTCAACGTGACGGTCCCGCCGGGCGCCACCGTGACGCTGCCCGCGACGGGCCTGGCGGCCGGTCGCTACGGCTTCTACTGCCGCCCGCACCCCAACATGCGCGGGACGCTCACCGTGACCGGCGACGGCGGGGGCTCGTCGGGCGCGGACCCCACGTTCACGATGCCGCTGGTCGTGCCGAGGACGCTGACCGGCGACCACGTCCGGCTGGACATGCGGCGCTCGCAGGTGCGGATGCTGCCCCGCGGACGCCGCACGACGGCCTGGACCTACGGCGGCACCTGGCCCGGCCCGACGATCCGGCGCACCGCCGGCGAGGCGACGCGGGTCACCGTGACCAACCGCCTGCCCCGCAAGGCGGGGTCGATGTCCATGCACCTGCACGGCGACCACCACGCCTCGAGGTACGACGGGCAGCCGACCAGCTTCCTCGTGCACCGCGGCGAGTCCCGGACCTACCGCTACGACCTGACGCGCGCCGGGAAGCCGGAGCCGGGCTCGTTCTTCTGGTACCACGACCACCGGATGGACCAGACGACCCGCAACAACTGGATGGGCCTCCAGGGCATGTTCATCGTCGACGACCCCGAGCAGGACGCCATCGGGCTGCCCGGCGGGGCGCGGGACCTGCCGCTGATGATCTCCGACCGCAGCTTCACCGGGCGCAACCAGCTCACCCACGTGATGCAGCCGGAGATGGTCCACGGGGAGCACGGGGAGCACGGGGAGCACGGCGGCTCCGGCGGCATGGCCTTCACCGGGCAGCACGCACCGCCGAACGACGCCAGCGTCGGCACCCGGATCCTGGTCAACGGCCAGCTGCGGCCCTACGTGCGGACGGCCGCGGTGCGCTACCGGCTGCGGCTGCTCAACAGCTCGGCGTTCTCGGCCTACAACCTGCGGCTGTCCAACGGCCGCCCGTTCGTGCAGATCGGCACCGGCGACGGCCTGCTCCCCCACCCGGTCAAGCGCAGGCACATCCTGCTCGGGCCCGCGCAGCGCGCGGACGTCGTCATCGACCTCGGCGGCCTGCGCGGGAAGGACGTCGTGCTCGAGAGCGTGGCCCGCACCGACGGTCGCGAGGGCACCGGCTCGCGGACGGGGTCGCTGCTGCAGTTCCGCGTGCGCGACCGGGCGCGCGACGACAGCCGGATCCCCCGCGACCTGCCGACCCCCGACCTCGTCCGGCCACCGAGGAAGGTCTCCCAGGTCTGGGACTTCTCGCTCGAGGGCGACGAGACGAGCGGGACCTACTGGGCGATCAACGGCAAGGCGTACGACGAGCACCGGGTCGACCACCGCGTGAAGGTCGGCACCCGCGAGAAGTGGGTGCTGCGCAACACCAGCGAGATGACCCACTACGTCCACCTGCACCAGGAGCACTGGCGCACGGTCAGCCGCAACGGCAAGCGACCTCCGCCGTGGGAGCGCGGCCTCGAGGACACCTGGAAGCTGGACCCCGGCGAGCGCGTCGTCGTCGCCGCCCGGTTCGTCGACCACACCGGACCGTTCATGGTCCACTGCCACATGCTCGACCACGAGGACCACGGGATGATGGCGCGGTTCGACGTCGTCCGCTGACGACCTAGGGTTGCCCGGTGCGCATCGCCACCTGGAACGTCAACTCGCTCCGCTCCCGCATCGACCGCGTCGAGGCCTTCCTCGACCGCCACGAGGTCGAGGTGCTGGCCCTGCAGGAGACCAAGGCGCGCGAGGACCAGCTGCCGCTCATGGGCATCGAGGCGCGGGGCTACGAGGTGGCCGTCGCCGGGGTGAACCAGTGGAACGGCGTCGCGATCCTCAGCAGGGTCGGTCTCGAGGACGTCGAGGTGGGCTTCCCCGGCCAGCCGAGCTGGGGCGAGGTGGCCGAGCCGGAGTCCCGTGCGATCGGCGCCACCTGCGGCGGCGTACGCGTCTGGTCGCTCTACATCCCCAACGGCCGCAAGCCCGACGACCCGCACTACGCCTACAAGCTGGACTGGCTGGCACGGCTCCGCGAGGCCGCGCGGGAGTGGACGGACCGCGACACCGCGCTCGTCGGCGACTGGAACATCGCGCCGACCGACGAGGACGTCTTCGACATCAAGCAGTTCGCGAAGTCGACCCACGTCACCCCGCCCGAGCGCGCGGCCTTCCAGGCGCTGCTCGACGACGGGTACGTCGAAGTCACCCGCGAGCACGCACCCGGCTACACCTACTGGGACTACTACCGCCAGCGCTTCGAGCGCGACCGCGGGCTGAAGATCGACTTCGTGCTCGGCTCGCCCTCGCTCGCCCGACGCGTGACCGGCGCCTTCATCGACCGCGAGGAGCGGGCCGGGCAGGGCGCATCCGACCACGCGCCCGTGGTCGTCGACCTCGCCTGAGGAAGGTCGGGGAAGGCCCCCGCCGCCTGTCTCGAGGCCGCTGTCGGTGGGGCCGTCCATGCTGGTCCCATGACGGCAGTGACGCTCTTCCTCACCCTGCTCGTCGGGCTGTCCCTCGGGGCCCTGCTCGGCGTGCTGTGGTCGCGTTCGCGCCGCCCGTACGTCGCCGGGCTGGTCGACCAGGCCGAGGTGATGCAGGGGCTGGACCGGCTCAGCGACCAGATGCACCACCTCGACCGGTCCCGGGCGGCCTGGCAGGGGCAGTTCGACGCCCAGGTCGACCTGCTCCAGCGGGAGACCCGGTCGCTGTCCACCGCCCTGCGCAAGCCGCAGGTCCGCGGGCGCTGGGGCGAGCTGCACCTGCGGCGCGCGGTCGAGCTCGCCGGGCTGGTCGACCGCTGTGACTTCGCCGAGCAGGTGCGCCGCGAGGACGGTGCGCGCCGGCCCGACCTGGTGGTCAACCTGGTCGGCGGCCGCCAGGTCGTGGTCGATGCGAAGGTCCCGCTCGACGCCTACCTCGACGCGACCTCGACCGACGACGAGGACGAGGCCGCCCACCACCTGCGCCGCCACGCGGCCCAGCTCCGCACCCACGTCGACACGCTCGGCTCCAAGCAGTACTGGCGCTCGCTCACCGAGAGCCCCGAGTTCGTCGTCCTCTTCGTCCCCGCGGAGTCCTTCCTCGCTGCGGCGCTGGAGGCCGACGGCTCGCTGATCGAGTACGCCGCCACCCGCCACGTCGTGCTGGCCACCCCGACCACGCTCATCGCGCTGCTCCGCACGATCGCCCACGGCTGGAGCCACGAGGCGCTGGCCGACCAGGCCCGCGAGATCCACCGGCTGGGCCGCGAGCTGCACGAGCGCCTCTCGTCGATGAACGGCCACCTCGACCAGCTCGGCCGCTCGCTCAACGCCGCCGTCGGCCACTACAACCAGACGATCGGCTCCCTGGAGTCGCGGGTGCTGGTGACCGCTCGACGGTTCGGCGACCTGCCCGCACCGCGCCAGGTGGACGCCGCGAGCCGGTCCATATCACCGGTCGGCCTGAGCGTGGTGGAACGGCGCGCCGCCGACGGGGACGACGGCGCGGACCATACCGTGGCCCTGTGAGCCAGCGAACCCTCTGGGAGGAGGGGCGCGAGCCGGGCCGTCAGGTCGTCGCGCTCGGGCTGGCGCTCGCCCTCACGGCGGTCGTCATCGACCAGGGGCTCTTCGGCAAGGTCGGGCTGTTCTTCGACCTGTGCTTCGTGCTGATCTGCGTCGCGACCGCGCTCGCCGTGCGCCCGCGCGACTTCTTCACCGTCGGGGTCCTCCCGCCCCTGCTCATGGCGACCGTGTTCACGATGATCGGCCTGACCCGCCCCGAGCTCATCGCCGACGAGGGCGACGGCGTCATCCAGGCGGTCGTCTCCGGCCTGGGCCACCACGCGGGCGCCTTGGTGACCGGCTACGTCCTGTGCCTGGCTATCCTCGCCGTGCGTCATCGGGTGCGCCACCGGGTGCTGAGCGAGGCTCGGGCGACCGATCGGCACCCCGCCGCCCCCTGAAGCTCAGGCCGCCTCGAAGCGCGACGGGTCGCCCGCGCCCACGCGCAGGACCTCGGGGTAGCCCTCCGACCAGTCGATCACCGTGGTCGGCTCGGCCGGGGTCTCCCCCGCCTCGACGACCAGGTCGACGACGTGGTCGAGCTCCTCCTTGATCTCCCAGCCCATGCTGCGCGGCTCGGTCTCGCCGGGCAGGATCAGCGTGCTGGTCAGCATCGGCTCACCGAGCTCGTCCAGCAGGGCCTGGACGAACCGGTGCTCGGGGATGCGCACGCCGACGGTCCGCTTCTTGGGATGCATCAGCCGCCGCGGGACCTCCTGGGTCGCCGGGAGGATGAACGTGTAGGGCCCCGGGGTCGCGGCCTTGATCGCCCGGAAGGCCGAGTTGTCGAGCTTCACGAACTGGCCCAGCTGGGCGAAGTCGCGGCACATCAGCGTGAAGTGGTGCTTCTCGTCGAGCCCGCGGATCCGCAGGATCCGGTCCCGGCCGTCGCGGTTGCCCAGCTGGCAGCCGAGCGCGTAGCCCGAGTCCGTCGGGTAGGCCATCAGCTGGTCGTCGCGCAGGGCGTCGGCGACCTGGCCGACCAGCCGCGGCTGCGGGTTGTCCGGGTGGACGTCGAGGAAGCGGGCCACGGCTAGACGCGCCCCGCAGCCTTGAGGTCGCGGCGCAGCTCGGGCGGGAGCGCGAAGATCAGCGACTCCTCGGCGCTGTGCACCGCCTTCGCGTCCGGGTAGCCCCGCTCGGCGAGGAAGGCGAGGACGCCGTCGACCAGGTCCTCGGGCACGCTCGCGCCCGAGGTCACGCTGACCGTGCGCACGCCGTCGAGCCAGGCCTCGTCGATCTCGCTGGCGTCGTCCACGCGGTACGCCGCGCGCGCCCCCGCCTCGAGGGCGACCTCGACGAGCCGGACGCTGTTGGAGGAGTTGCCCGAGCCGACCACGATGACCAGGTCGGTGCCCTCGGAGATCTCCTTGACCGCGAGCTGGCGGTTCTGGGTGGCGTAGCAGATGTCGTCGCTCGGCGGGTCGAGCAGGTCGGGGAACCGCTCGCGGATCGCCGCGACGGTCTCGAGGGTCTCGTCGACCGACAGCGTGGTCTGCGAGAGCCAGGCGACCCGCTTCGGGTCGCGCACCACGATGTCCGGCACGTCGGCCGGGCTCTCGACGAGCTGGATGTGGTCGGGCGCCTCGCCCGCCGTGCCCTCGACCTCCTCGTGGCCCGCGTGGCCGATGAGCAGGATGTCGTAGTCCTCGGTGGCGAAGCGCTTCGCCTCGTGGTGCACCTTGGTGACCAGCGGGCACGTGGCGTCGATGGTCTTCAGCGAGCGCCGCTCGGCCTCCGCGTGCACGGCCGGGGAGACCCCGTGGGCGGAGAACACCACGGTCTGCCCGGCGGGGACCTCGTCGAGCTCCTCGACGAAGATCGCGCCACGGGACTCGAGGTTCGCGACCACGTGCTTGTTGTGGACGATCTGCTTGCGGACGTAGACGGGCGCGCCGTAGAGGTCGAGCGCCTTCTCCACGGTGATCACGGCGCGGTCGACGCCGGCGCAGTAGCCCCGGGGCGCTGCCAGCAGGACGGCCTTCTCGGCCTCGTCCGGCGACAGGATCGGGGGCATGCCCATGTCGGTCGTCATGCGGTCAAGTCTAGGTGGGTCGGCGCTGTGGCCTAATCTCGCGGCCATGGCCCTGGAGACCTCGCTCGAGGCGCCGGCACCCGTCCGGCAGATCGCCAACGCGATCGCGGGCTGGGTCGACCGGCTCGGGGCGGTGTGGGTCGAGGGCCAGGTCGCACAGGTGAGCCGCCGTCCCGGCATGAACACCGTCTTCCTGACGCTGCGCGACGCCGTGGCCGACATCTCGATCCCGGTCACCTGCTCCCGCACGCTCTTCGACGGGCTCAACCCGCCGCTGGTCGAGGGCGCCAGCATCGTGGTGCACGCGAAGCCGTCGTACTACGCCAACCGCGGCACGCTCTCCCTCTACGCCCGCGACATCCGGATGGTCGGCCTCGGGGAGCTGCTCGCCCGCCTCGAGCGCCGCCGCCAACTGCTGGCCGCCGAGGGGCTCTTCGCCCGCGAGCTGAAGCGGCCGCTCCCCTTCCTGCCCGGCGTCGTCGGCCTGGTCACCGCGCCCAACAGCGCCGCCGAGCGCGACGTCCTCGAGCACGCCCGGCGCCGCTGGCCGGCGGTCCGCTTCGAGGTCGCGTACGCCGCCATGCAGGGCCCGCGCTCGGCCAGCGAGGTCATCGAGGCGGTCGAGCGTCTCGACCGCGACGCGAGCGTCGACGTGATCGTCGTCGCGCGCGGCGGCGGCTCGGTCGAGGACCTCCTGCCCTTCTCCGACGAGGGGCTCGTCCGCGCGGTCGCCCGCGTGCGCACGCCGCTCGTCTCCGCCATCGGCCACGAGCCCGACCAACCCCTGCTCGACCTGGTGGCCGACGTCCGGGCCTCCACCCCGACCGACGCCGCCAAGCTGGTCGTCCCCGACGTCGCCGAGGAGGTGCGCAACGTCGCCTACGCGCGCGAGCGGATGCGCGGCGCCCTCGCCGCCTGGATCGCCCGCGAGCAGGCCGCCCTCGACGCGCTGCGCTCCCGCCCCGCGCTGGCCGACCCCCGCTCGCTCCTCGACGCGCGCCGAGCCGAGGTCGCCCAGCTCCGCGACCGGGCCCGGCGGACCCTCGGTCACGCGCTCGAC
>JAEZKN010000296.1 GCA_023415395.1 Actinomycetes bacterium | reverse complement strand
GTCTCGGGCTCGCCCGAGAGCTGATCGCCCGCGGCTGCCGGGTGGTGGTGTGCGGCCGCTCCGAGGCGAGCGTCGCCTCGGCGCTGGCCGAGCTCGGTCCGCAGTCGACCGGCGTCACCGCCGACGTGGCCTCGCGGGCCTCGGTCCAAGCCGTGTGGGACCACGCGGTCGCGACCTTCGGGCACGTGGACGTCTGGATCAACAACGCCGGCATCTCGGCGCCCCGCAAGCCGCTCACCGAGCTGGGCGAGGACACCGTCGCGGCGGTGGTCTCGACCAACGTCCTGGGCGTCGCGAACGGCTCCGCCGTCGCGATCGAGGGGATGCGGTCCCAGCCCGCCGGCGGCTGGGTGTGGAACATGGAGGGCTTCGGCTCCAACGGGCAGAAGCAGGTCGGCCTGGCGACGTACGGCGCCTCGAAGCGGGCCGTCACCTACCTGACCGAGACCCTGGTCAAGGAGGTCGCCGACAGCAACGTCAAGGTCGGCTTCCTGTCCCCGGGGATCGTGGCCACCGACCTCCTCGTGGGCGACTACGAGGACCCGGCGGACTTCGAGCGGGTGCGCAAGATCTTCAACATCCTCGGCGACCGGGTCGAGACCGTCACGCCGTGGCTGGCCGAGCACCTGCTGGCCGCCCGGAAGAACGGGGCTCGCGTGGCCTGGCTGACCACGCCGAAGGTGGTCGGCCGGTTCGCGACCGCGGGATTCCGCAAGCGCGACATCTTCACCGAGGCCTCCTGATGCTGGCCGCCCGGGGTGTGGACGTCTGCACCGAGTACAACGTCGCCCTGGCCGTGGAGGACTTCGTCCCCTGCGTGCTGGCGCTGGCGGCGTTCGTCGTGCTGGCGCAGGCGGTGCGCCTCCGGCTTCCCGCCGCCTACCCGGTGGCGCTGGCCGGTGGCCTGCTGGTGTCCGTCGGGGGGTTCGGCAAGGCCAGCTGGAAGCTGCTGGTCGCGACCGGCTGCTGGGAGTACCCGTGGCTCGAGTCGCTGCTCTTCCCGTGCCTGGCCGTCGGCTTCTCGGCGGTGTCGTGGGCGGTGTTCAGCGCCCTCCGGGGGCGACTGGTCTCCCCGCTGGGCTTCGTGCTCTTCCCGCTCGGCGCCGGCGTCGGCGCGACCTGGGCGAGCATCTCGGCCGGCGAGTACACCAACTGGCCGCTGCTGATCGCCGCCGCGGTGGGTGCGACCTTCCTGGGCGTCACCCTGGCCGTGGCCGCCTTCCGGCGCGGCAAGCCCTCCGTGGGCGTGCTCTTCATCATCTACGTCCTGGGCACCAACATCCTGCCCCCGTTGGCCGCCCGGCCCCGCCAGTCGCTCGAGGTCCAGTGGGCCGAGCAGCTGACGAACTCCGCAGTGCAGCTGTGCTTCCTCCTGGGAGCGCTGTGGCTGCGCGAGCACATGTCCCGCACGACGGCCGGTGGGGCCGTCGACGACGAGCAGACAGGAGTCCCCGCGTGAGCGGAGTGGACCGCCTCGGCTGGCGCCGCAAGTTCGGCGTGATCGCCCCGAGCACCAACACCATCGTCCAGCCCGAGTTCGACATGATGCGGGTCCCGGGCGTCACCTCGCACTACGGCCGCATCTTCATCCCCGACGGCCGGATCGCCGACGACGAGGGCATGCAGAACCTCCTCGTGCAGATCCGCGCCAACATGGCGGCCTGCGTCGAGAGCCTGATGACGATGCAGCCCGACTACATGGTCATGGGCATGAGCGCCGAGACCTTCTGGGACGGCGTCGAGGGCAACCGCCAGTTCGTCCAGCAGATCAAGGACCTGACCGGCGGCCTGGACGTCGCGACCGGCGCGGAGGGCTGCGAGCGCGCGCTCAAGCTCTTCGGGGCGAAGAAGATCGGCGTGGTCACGCCGTACACCCCCATCGGCGACGCGAACGTGCGCAAGTTCTTCACCGAGCTCGGCTTCGAGGTCGGTCAGATCAAGGGCCTGTGCGTCAACAGCGCCGTCGAGATCGCGCAGGTCACCGAGCAGACCCTGCGCGAGGCGATCATCGAGGTCAACGACTCCGACGTCGACGCGATCGTGCAGTGCGGCACCAACCTCTGCATGACCGAGCTCGCCGACGAAGCCGAGCGCTGGCTGGACAAGCCGGTGATCGCGATCAACGCCGCCACCTGGTGGATGGCGCTGCGCGACAACGGCATCGAGGACAAGCTCTACGGCTACGGGTCGCTCCTCCGCGACCACTGACCGCACCGTAGTCTTCTGCCGTGTACGCCGCCCTCTGGCGTCTCCTGCCCGGGCCGGTCTGGCTCAAGGTCATCGAGGCGCTCCTGCTCGTCGCCGTGGCCCTCTGGGCCTTGATGACCCTGGTGTTCCCGGCGATCGAGCCGTTGCTCCCCTTCGACCAGATCAGCGTCGGCGACTGACCGGTCCCCAGCGCGCCCCTCGTTCGGCTCCCGTCCGTCAAGGCGCCCTGGCGCCGGCAGCACGGTGGTTGAGGAAGGCGCTTTGGCGCCTGTCTCGAAACCACCTGCGGGGTTGGGCGGGGGTTTCGAGACGGTTGCTGCGCAACCTCCTCAACCACCGGCAGGACGGGCCGGCGCAACCTCCTCAACCACCGGGATCGGTGGTTGAGGAAGGCGCTCTGGCGCCTGTCTCGAAACCACCCCGCGGGGTCGGGCACCGGGTCGAGGGCGTCAGGCGATGGCGGCCGGGGGACCGGCGGCGGCACCGCGCCGCTCGACGAGCTGGGCGCCGATGACCAGGCGCTCGGAGGAGCCCCAGCGGGGGTGGCAGGTGACGAGCGTGAGGGTGCGCTGCGAGGCCTTGTCGCCGGGGTGGCCGGCCACGGGGGCGAGGACCTCGGTGGCGCTGGGGGAGAGGATCCGCTCCCACATCACGCGGTAGGTCAGCCACCCGTCGACGGTCTCCACGACGATGACGTCGTCCACGGCCAGGCGGTCGAGGTTGGCGAACGGCTCGCCGTGCGTGGCGCGGTGGCCGGCGACGGCGAAGTTGCCGACCTCGCCGGGCATCGCGGTGTCGGGGAAGTGACCGGGCCCCCGGGCGAGGTCCTCGTCGGTGACTCCCTCGACGACCACCCACTCCCAGTCCTCGCCGAGCGCCGGGATGTGCAGGATGCCCAGCCCCTCACCGGATTGTGGTTTCTCGTCCGCCGCCGCCTTCTTCCCGCCATGCTTGTCCTGAGCAGCGTGGAAGTCGTCCTTCAGGCCGTCCTGAGCGACAGCGGTCTGATGACCGGTCCACACGAGGACGTAGAAGACGAAGGCCGCGAGGACGAAGCCGAGGGTGATCGCGAGCTCGGCGGCGAGCCGAACTCCGAAGAGAGTTGCGGAACGTAACCCCACGGACACACAAACGAATATATCATCGCCGAAACCGTCGCCCAGCTGCTCGGAGGACCCCTGCATGATGACCGCTGCCCGCGCCGCAGCCGCGTTGCTGCTCGTCGGTGCGACCGCCGGTCTCGGCGTGGTCTCGATCGGTGCGTCGGGCGCGGTCGCCGCCGCCCCCGACGGCGGCTGCTGGACCTACCGGTACGACCCGCTGGACCCCGACCTCGGCTCCGCGCCGGTGGCGGACGTGTCGACGGGGCTCGCGCCGTGGACGGTCGAGGACGGCCAGATCGTCATGGGCAGCACCGGCGCCACGATCGCCGGCGGCACCCGCGAGCTCGTCGTCGGCATCTCCAGCGGGCCGGTCGTCTCGAGCCTCCCGGCCGTGGGCACCGCCAGCATGCTCGTCTCCGTCGACGGCGTGCCGCTGGAGGCGCCTCTCACGACCGAGTACGCCGCCGAGGCCGGCCAGCCGGTCCGCGACGTCGTGGTGCGCGGCGACCTGTCCGTCGGCGCGGCGGGCGAGCACGAGGTGCGCCTCGACGCCGTCTACTTCGACGTCCCGCTGGAGGGCCTCCGCACGGTCTGCAACGGCCAGGCCGTGGGCGAGCCCGGCGGCACCAACCCGGCGACCGAGCCGCTCCCGACCACCGTCACCTCGCCGTTCACGGCGTTCGCCTCCAGCACCGCTGCCGTGGGCAGGGTGAGCGGCCAGCAGGTGACGACCGCGGCGCGTGCCGGCAACGTCGTCACCGTCGACGTGGCGGGCTTCCCGTCGTCGGCTCCGGCGGCGGTCAACCTCTGCGTCGGCAGCGCCTGCCTCGACGCCGCGCCGGTCTGGGTCGAGCAGGACGGCACCGCGCGGGCCACGATCACGGTCCCCGAGGGCCTGGTCCCCGGCGCGGCCACGGTGACGGTCTCCGACGGGGCGACCACCGCCACGACCGACCTGACCGTGCTCGGTGAGCCGCTGCTCTCGGTGTCGGAGGAGCCCGGCACGGACACGACGATGGTGAACCTGGCCGGCACCAGCTGGGACCCGGTCAAGCCGGTCACGGTCCGCGGACTCACCGAGGACGGCTCGCCGACGAGTGACGCGGCCGTCCGGGTCGTGGCCGGGGACGCCGGTGCCTTCG
>JAEZKN010000285.1 GCA_023415395.1 Actinomycetes bacterium | reverse complement strand
CCCCGGCCCGACCCGACCGCCGCCGCCCGCGAGGCGATCCAGCAGACCCGGTCGGCCGACGCGCCGAAGGCCGAGACCGGGCCCGACTGGGCCGCGGCCGACGCCGAGGCGCACCCCGAGGACGTCGACGCCGAGCACCAGGGCATGAGCACCGCGGAGCTGCTCCAGCGCGAGCTCGGCGCCCAGATGATCGAGGAGATCCGACACCAGTGACCACCCCCGCCCCCCACCCAGAGGTGACCCCATGAGCCAGAACCCCTTCGATGCCCTCGGCGGCGGAGGCTTCGACATGAACGCCCTGCTCCAGCAGGCCCAGCAGATGCAGCAGCAGCTCGAGCAGGCCCAGCAGCAGCTGGCCGACACCGTCGTCGACGGCACCGTCGCCGGCGGCGCTGTCACGGTCAAGGTCAACGGCGTCGGCGAGCTGGTCGGCGTGGACATCAAGGCCGGCGAGTTCGACGGCAACGAGCCCGACGAGCTCACCGACCTCGGCGACATGATCGTGGCGGCCTACCGCGACGCGAAGGCCCAGGCCGACGCGCTGGCGGGCGAGGCCCTCGGTCCGCTCGCGGGCGGGGGCGGGCAGGACCTGCCCGGCATGCCCGGTCAGCTCGGCTTCTAGGACCGCAACTTGTACGAAGGCGTCGTCCAGGACCTGATCGACGAGCTCGGCCGGTTGCCGGGCGTCGGTCCCAAGAGCGCGCAGCGGATCGCGTTCCACCTCTTGCAGGCCGACCCGGTCGACGTCCGCCGGCTCGCGGACGTCCTGATCGAGGTCAAGGCCAAGGTGAAGTTCTGCTCGATCTGCTTCAACGTCTCCGAGGACGAGCAGTGCCGCATCTGCCGCGACCCGCGCCGCGACCCGGCGGTGCTGTGCGTGGTCGAGGAGTACAAGGACGTCGTCGCCATCGAGCGCACCCGTGAGTTCCGCGGGCGCTACCACGTGCTCGGCGGCGCGATCTCGCCGATCGACGGCATCGGCCCGGACCAGCTGCGCATCCGTGAGCTCATGGTCCGGCTGGCCGACGGCACGCTCACCGAGCCGATCCTGGCCACCGCCCCCAACCTCGAGGGCGAGGCGACCGCGACGTACCTCACCCGGATGCTCAAGCCGCTCGGGTTGCGCGTCACCCGCCTGGCGAGTGGACTGCCGGTAGGTGGCGACCTGGAGTACGCCGACGAGGTGACCCTGGGCCGTGCGTTCGCAGGGAGGCGATCCGCAGATGACTGAGCACGAGACCGAGGACTTCGCCCAGCAGATCGCCGACCAGGTCGAGAGCTTCCTGGTCGCGCTGCGCGAGATCGCGCGGGAGAACGACGGCGGCCGGGCCATCTCCCTGCTGCTGCTCGAGATCAGCCAGGTCTCGCTCGCCGGCGCCCGGCTGGGAGCACAGCGCGACTTCACGCCGCGCGCGGAGTACCAGCCCGACGTCGGTCCCGAGCCCGACCTCGACGCGATGCGGCTGCGCCTGGCCGAGATGCTCGGCCCGGTGGACCCCTACGCCTACGTCTTCGACCCCTACGTGCCCGAGATGGTGGTCGGCCGGCTCTCCGACGACCTCACCAGCATCGCCACCGACCTCGAGAACGGCCTGCGGCACTACCGCCTGGGCAACGTCGAGGAGGCCCTGTGGTGGTGGCAGTTCTCCTACGTCTCCTCGTGGGGCAACCTGGCCGGGGTGGCGCTCAACGCGCTGCTCTCCGTGGTCGCCCACGACCGGCTCGACGCCGACATCACCGGTGAGGACGAGCTGCTCGACGTCGTCGATGAGATGCTCGACGGGGACACACCCCCGGCTCGGTAGACTCGGCGACTGGCATCCAGTCGAGCTAGTAGGGACCAACCGTGGGCATTGTCGTGCAGAAGTACGGCGGGTCGTCCGTCGCCGACGCCGAAGGCATCAAGCGGGTGGCCCAGCGCATCGTGAACACGCGCAAGGCGGGCAACGACGTCGTCGTCGTGGTCTCGGCCATGGGCGACACGACCGACGACCTGCGCGACCTCGCCGAGCAGGTGACCCCGCTGCCGCCGCCGCGCGAGCTCGACATGCTGCTCACCGCGGGCGAGCGGATCTCGATGGCGCTGGTCGCGATGGCGATCGCCCAGCTCGGTCACAAGGCGCAGTCGTTCACCGGCTCCCAGGCCGGCGTGATCACCGACTCGGCCCACGGCAAGGCCAAGATCATCGACATCACGCCCGGCCGGATCGAGGCCGCCCTCCAAGGCGGCGCGATCGCGATCGTCGCCGGCTTCCAGGGCGTTTCGCAGGACACCAAGGACGTCACCACGCTCGGCCGCGGCGCCTCCGACACCACGGCGGTCGCACTGGCCGCCGCCCTCGGCGCCGACGTGTGCGAGATCTACAGCGACGTCGACGGCGTCTTCACCGCCGACCCCCGGATCGTCCCGGCGGCTCGCAAGCTCGACAAGGTCTCCACCGAGGAGATGCTCGAGATGGCAGCCTCGGGGGCCAAGATCCTCCACCTGCGGTGCGTCGAGTACGCCCGCCGCTACAACATGCCGATCCACGTGCGCTCCTCCTTCTCCCAGAAGGAGGGCACCTGGGTCATCCCGGACAGCCAGGCAGGAGACCACGACATGGAGCAGGCGATCATCGCCGGCGTCGCCCACGACCGGAGCGAGGCCAAGATCACCGTCGTCGGCGTGCCCGACAAGGTCGGCGAGGCCGCGCGCATCTTCGAGGCGCTCGCCGCCACCGAGGTCAACATCGACATGGTCGTCCAGAACGTCTCCGCGGCGGCCACCGGCCTCACCGACATCTCCTTCACGCTGCCGCGCGCCGACGGCCAGTCGGCGATGGGCGCGCTCGCGCGCATCCAGGACGAGGTCGGCTACGACACGCTGCTCTACAACGACCGCATCGGCAAGGTCTCGCTGATCGGCGCGGGCATGCGCTCCCACCCCGGCATCACCGCGACCTTCTTCGCCGCGCTCGCCTCGGCCGGGGTGAACATCGAGATGATCTCCACCTCGGAGATCCGCATCTCGGTCATCGTCGACGAGTCGCAGGTCGACGACGCCGTCCGCGCGACCCACTCGGCCTTCGACCTCGACGCCGACGAGGTCGAGGCCGTCGTGTACGGCGGGACCGGCCGATGAGCACGCTCAACGTCGGCGTCGTCGGCGCGACCGGCCAGGTCGGCGTGGCGATGCGCCAGATCCTCGAGCAGCGTGACTTCCCGGTCGGCGAGGTGCGCTTCTTCGCCTCGGCGCGCTCGGCCGGGACCGTGCTGCCCTTCGCCGGCCGCGAGATCGTCGTCGAGGCCGCCTCGACCGCCGCCCCGACCGGGCTGGACGTCGCGCTGTTCTCGGCCGGCGCCACCACCTCGAGGGCGCTGGCGCAGAGGTTCGCCGACGCCGGTGTCATCGTCGTCGACAACTCCAGCGCGTTCCGCAAGGACCCAGCCATCCCGCTGGTGGTCGCCGAGGTCAACCCGACGGCCGCCGCCGCCGTCATCGCCGCCGGGCGCGGCATCATCGCGAACCCGAACTGCACCACGATGGCCGCGATGCCGGTCCTCAAGCCCCTGCACGACGAGGCCGGCCTGGTCCGGCTGATCGCTTCGACCTACCAGGCCGTCTCGGGCTCCGGCGTGGCCGGCGTCGAGGAGCTGGCCGGCCAGGTCCTGGCGGCCGGCGACAAGGCCACCGAGCTGGCCTACGACGGCGAGGCGGTCGCCTTCCCCGAGCCGGTGAAGTACGCGCGCACCATCGCCTACAACGTGCTGCCGATGGCGGGCTCGATCGTCGACGACGACTCCTTCGAGACCGACGAGGAGCAGAAGCTCCGCAACGAGTCGCGCAAGATCCTCGGCATCCCCGACCTCCGGGTGTCCGGCACCTGCGTCCGGGTCCCGGTCTTCACCGGCCACTCGCTCTCGATCAACGCCGAGTTCGCCCGGCCGCTCTCGGTCGCCCGCGCCCTCGAGCTGCTCGACGGTGCCCCGGGCGTCGCGGTCGCCGACATCCCGAACCCGCTGCAGGCGGCCGGCAAGGACCCGTCCTACGTCGGGCGGGTGCGCCAGGACGGCGAGAACGGCCTCGCGCTCTTCGTCTCCAACGACAACCTGCGCAAGGGCGCGGCGCTCAACACCGTGCAGATCGCCGAGCTGATCCTCCGCTAGTCACCCGTCAGTCGCCTGGGGCCTCGACGAAGGTCGAGGTCACCCAGTGCGCGGCGGCGTAGGTCGCCGCGCACAGCAGCGGGATCACCACGACCATGGCGCGGTCCATGAGGTGGTCGACGAGCACGAGCAGCGCCACGACCATGGCCAGGCCGACGGCGAGGAAGCTGGTCGTGGCGGGGTCGGCCACCCGGAGCAGGCGCAGCAACAACCAGCCGACGACGACCATCACGGCCAGCATCAGGCCGAGCAGCGGGTAGCCCGCGTCGCCGCACGACGAGGTGCCCTGGACGCCCTCGCACGAGCGCAACGACGCCCAGGTCAGTCCGCAGATGCCGAGCCCGACCACGACGCCGGTGACCGCGGCGGCGAGCACCCCGCCCGGGCCGCGCTCGGTGCGGACCCGGGGCGGGCGCGGCTCGCGCCTCGGCTTCGGAGCGGGCGAGGGTGCCGGCTCCGGCTCCTCGACGAGCAGCGGCCCGGTCTCCTCGACGGCAGGCTCGTGGACGACGGTCTCCTCGGCGGGCGGCGCCTCCGTCGGGGGGCGCTGCCGGCGCCGGCGCAGGCCGAGCTTGGGCAGCTCGAGCGACGGCTGTTCCTTCTCGGGCTCCGCCATGACGGCAGTGTGCCACCTCCGGTGGGTCCGGAAACGGCACAGGGCCCGGATCCGCGTGGATCCGAGCCCTGCATCGGTCGGGCTGACAGGATTTGAACCTGCGGCCTCTTCGTCCCGAACGAAGCGCGCTACCAAGCTGCGCCACAGCCCGATCGGCTCACCGGGGCGAGCCGTGGGAAACCATACCCGAGCACCTCGGGCGTCCCGAAATCGGTTCAGGGTTCGGTCGGGACCAGGGTGAGCAGGGTCGCTTCGGGTCGGCAGGCGACGCGGATCCGCGCGAACGGGCTGGTGCCCAGCCCGGCCGAGACGTGCAGCCACGACGAGGCCGGGTCGCCGGGGCGCGAGGTGGCCGGATGGCGGTGCAGGCCCCTGGCGCGGGCGGGCTCGAGGTCGCAGTTGGTGGTGAGCGCCCCGACCCCCGGCAGGCACACCTGGCCGCCGTGCGTGTGGCCGGCCAGCACCGCGTCGTACCCGTCGAAGGCGAAGCGGTCCAGCACCCGCAGGTACGGCGCGTGGGCGACGCCGAGCCGCAGGTCGGCGTCCGGGTCGGCCGGCCCCTCCACCTCGTCGAGGCGGTCGTAGCCGAGGTGGGGGTCGTCGACGCCGGCGAAGGCGATGCGCAGGCCGCGCACCTCCACGGTGGCCCGGGTGTTGGTCAGGTCGGTCCAGCCCCCGCCGGTGAGCTCGGAGCGCAGCGCGCGCCACGGCAGCTCGGGGACGTCGGTGTGCCGCTTCCCGTCGTCGGGCAGCAGGTACTTGAACGGGTTGCGCAGGGTCGGCTCGAAGTAGTCGTTGGAGCCGAGGACGAAGACCCCCGGGACGTCGAGGAGGTCGCCGAGGCAGTCGACCAGCACCGGCACGGAGTCGCGGTGCGCGAGGTTGTCGCCGGTGTCGACCACGAGGTCGGGCTTCAGGCGGGCCAGCTGGCGCAGCCACGCCTGCTTGCGGTGCTGGCCGGGGGTGAGGTGCACGTCGCTGAGGTGGAGCACCCGCAGGTCCGGGCTCCCGGGCGGCAGCACCGGCACCGTCACCCGGCGCAGGGTGTAGGCCCGCGCCTCCGCCATCGCGTACGCCGTGAGACCGGCGGCAGCGGCGGTGGCGCCGAGCGCGAGGCGGCCGAGGACGGCGGGGAGGGTCACGCGGCAAGGCTGCCACAATGAGGTTCATGAGTGCCCTCAAGGACCGTCTCCGTGCCGACCTCACGACCGCCATCAAGGCGCGCGACGAGGTGCGCTCCTCGACGCTGCGCATGGTGCTCACCGCGATCACCAACGCCGAGGTCGCCGGCAAGGAGGCCAAGGAGCTCACCGACGACGACGTGATCTCCGTGCTGTCCACCGAGGCCAAGAAGCGCCGCGAGGCCGCGACCGCGTTCGCCGAGGGCGGCCGCGCCGAGATGGCCGAGAAGGAGACCGCGGAGGCCGCGGTCCTGGCCGACTACCTCCCCGCCCAGCTCAGTGCGGAGGAGGTCGCCGGCATCGTCAGCGCCGCGATCGAGCAGACGGGCGCGGCCGGCGAGGGCATGAAGGCCATGGGCAAGGTGATGGGCGTCGTCTCGCCCCAGGTCAAGGGCCGGGCCGACGGTGGCGCCGTTGCCGCGGAGGTACGCCGCCAGCTGGGTTCCTGAGGAGCGGCGGGACCGCTCCCGGCGAGACGGTCAGCGACCGCCGCCGCGCGGACCGTTCCCGCCGCCGTTCCCGCCGCCGTTGCCGCGGCCGCCCCCGTTGCCGCCGCCGTTGTTGCTGGGCGGAGGCGGCGGGGCCACGCCGGTGGACTCGTAGACGGTGATGACCGAGCCGGCCGGGGCGTAGGAGCCGCCCGAGGGCGAGGTGTAGGCGACCGTGCCGGCGGTGTTGCCGGACGCGGCGGTGCCGCCGTCGATGGCGAGGAAGCCCGCGCCCTCGAGGGTCTCGATGGCCTGCTGGACCGACATGCCGGAGGTGGACGGGATCTGCGTCGACTCGCCGGAGGCGCTGATGGCCGACGGCGCGACGAACGTGCCGCCGTCGAAGGTGTCCTGGATGGCCTGCATGGCCTTGGCCCACATTGGGCCGGCGAAGCCGGAGCCGGACACGGAGTAGATGTAGTTGCCGCCGATGGTCTGGCCCGCGAGCGGGATCGGCCGCTGGCCGTCCTTGCTCGCGCCGGCGATCATCGCCGCGGTGGCGAGGTCGGTGGTGTAGCCGACGTACCAGACCGACTTGCCGTCCTGGGTCGTGCCGGTCTTGCCGGCGGAGTCGACCGGGAGGCCGGTGCCACCGTTGTCGTAGCCGAAGCCACCGGGCTCCTGGACCCCGCGCAGCACGTCGTTGACCGAGTCGGCGGTGTTCTGCTTGAGCACCTGGGTGCACTTCGAGCCGTAGCGCTTGAGCTGGCTGCCGTTCGCGTCGTCGATCTCGGTGACCGGGAAGGAGGCGCAGTGCAGGCCGCGGGCCGCGAAGGTCGCGTAGGCCTCGGCCATCTCCAGGGGGCTGGCGTCGGCGATGCCGAGGGTGAAGGTCGGGACCCGCTCCGGCAGGTGCGTCGCGTCGCCCTCGGGGTAGGTCAGGTCGACGCCCATCTTCTTGGCCAGCTTGTAGGGCTCGCAGACGCCGGTGGCCTTCTCCAGGAGCGCGTAGTAGGTGTTCACCGACTCCTGGGTGCCGCGGTACATGTCCATCGTGCCGGAGGTCGTCGAGCTCGACACGTTCCACGGGCCGACGAAGTTGCCGGCTCCCGGGCAGTTCTCGAACTCCGCGGTGTCGATGGTCATCGACATCGGCGCGTTGAAGGTGGTGGAGAGCGGGAAGCCCTTCTCGAGGGCGGCGGCGAGCACGAAGGCCTTGAACGTCGAGCCCGCCTGGAAGCCGGCGGAGTCGCCGTACCGGGTCGGGACGGTGTAGTTGAGGTAGGTCTCGCCGGCGGCCTCGCTGCGGCCCATCGGGCGCGACTGCGCCAGCGCGCGCACCTGGCCGGTGCCGGGCTCGACCATGGCGACCGCGCCCACGGCCTGGTCCTGCTTGTAGACGCTGGTCCGCACGGCCTCGTCGGCCGCCTCCTGGTAGCGCGCGTTGAGCGTCGTGCGGATCGTCAGGCCGCCGGACTTGAGCAGCTTGCGCCGCTCCTCGACGGTCTCGCCGAGCTGCGGGTCGGTGAGGAGCCAGTTGATCGCGTAGTCGCAGAAGAAGGGGGCGCTGGAGTAGAGGCAGCCGTTCTTGGCCGGCACGATGCGCAGGCCGAGCTTCATCTCCTTGGTCTTCTCCGCCTTCTCGCGGGTGATCACGTTGAGCTCCGCCATCCGGTCGAGAACGACGTTGCGGCGCTCGCGCGCCTTGTCCGGCGAGTTGGTCGGGTCGAAGTTCGTCGGGTTCTGGACCAGGCCGGCCAGCATCGCCGACTCGCGGAGGTTCAGCCGCTTGGCGTTCTTGTTGAAGTAGTGGCGGGCGGCCGACTGGATGCCGTAGGTGCCGTCGCCGAAGTAGGCGATGTTGAGGTAGCGCTCGAGGATCCAGTCCTTGGTGTGCAGCTGCTCGAAGGCGATCGCGTAGCGCAGCTCCTTGAGCTTGCGCGCGTAGGTGTCCTCGCTGGCCTCGGCCCGCTCCTGCTTGGTGCGGGCCTGCGACTGGAGGGTCATCTTGACCATCTGCTGGGTGATCGACGAGCCGCCCTGCACCACGCCGGAGTTGGCCTGGTTGGTGATGAACGCGCGCAGGGTGCCCTTGAGGTCCAGCGCGCCGTGCTCGTAGAAGCGGTAGTCCTCGATCGCGACGATGGCCTTGACCATCGTCCGGGAGACCTGGTCGAGCGAGACGTTGACCCGGTTCTCGTCGTAGAGCGTGGCGATGGTGTTGCCCTCGGCGTCCAGCATCGTCGTCTTCTGCGGCAGCGGGGCGGTCTCGAGCGCGGCCGGCAGGTTGTCCATCGCGTCCGACACCTGGCGCGCGCCGACGCCCAGCACCCCGGCGAAGGGGATGGCGAGGCCGGCGACGACGACGCCCATGACGGCGGCGACGACCAGCATGACCCCGAGGTGGGACGCCACGCGGCCGGCGGACAGACGGTCGCTGCGCGGCTCAGACATGTCCTCCAGGGTACGGGAGGACCGCGACCCCGTCGTATCCGTAGCACGAAGTAACTAGTCATTTCGGACTATACGGATTGGGCCGGATGTGTCTCCCCGGATCCTGAACTGTTCCTTAACTTCTTTACCGAGGGGATTCATCCCGGGTAGGCGTCATGGGGACGCCGCCTATCTCGGACTGATGTGGGGACATCACATGTGGGTTGAAGATTGGGCGCCTGCGGCTGCCTGCCGCGAGTCGCACCCGGACCAGCTGTTCGTGCGTGGTGCGGAGCAGAACAAGGCCAAGCAGCTGTGCGCCGGGTGTCCGGTGCGCACGGAGTGCCTGGCGGAGGCGCTGGACAACCAGATCGAGTGGGGGGTCTGGGGTGGCATGACGGAGCGGGAGCGCCGTGCGCTGCTGCGCCGCCGCCCGAACGCCTCGTGGCGCTCGGTCCTGGAGACCGCGCGCGACCAGGGCGCGTCGGTGACGGCCAAGACCGTCGCCGTCTGACTCAGCTCTCGCTGAGCAGCTGACCGACCCGGCGCAGGCCGGCGAGGTCGTGCACGTCGCCCGGCAGTGCGGGAACGACGGCGGTGGGCACCTGCGGGTGCGCCGCCGCGAAGCGCGCGCGCAGCAGGGCCTCGCGCT
>JAEZKN010000200.1 GCA_023415395.1 Actinomycetes bacterium | reverse complement strand
CGACAACGCCGGGCTCGGCGAGCGGGTTGCCGAACACGCCCTGCATGAGCGCGCCGGCGGTGGCGAGCGCGGCGCCGGCGAGGGCCGCCATCACCACGCGCGGGAAGCGGACCTGCCACAGGGTGTTCTCGCCCTGCGGGTGGCTCGGCACCGGGCCGATGTCGAGGCCGAGCTTGTGCAGGACCGAGCCGAGCACCTCGGAGGCCGGGATGTCGAGCTGCCCGTGGCCCGCGGCGACGACCAGGGAGACCACCAGCGCGACCGTGAGGCCGCCGAGCAGACCGGCCTGCGCGCCGATCGCCCGGATGCCCGGCCGCTGCCGGTCGACGACGGTCGCGCTCACGAGAACGAGTCCGGGGCGTAGGTCGCCACGGCCAGCGCGTTGAGGACGCTGGCGGTGAGCGGGCCGAAGCCCATGATCTGCGAGTCACCCATGGCCACGAACCGACGGTGCTGCCCGGCCGGCGTCTCCGCCAGGGCCGGAAGTCTCTCGAGGAGGCCGTCGACGCCACCCGCCGACTCCAGGCCCTTGGTCATCATCAGCACCAGGTCGGGCTGCGCCGCGACCAACCCCTCGTCGGTGAGAGGCTTCATGCCGTTCCAGCCGATCTCCTCGGCGACGTCGTACCCGCCGATGGCCTCGATGAGCGAGTCGGCGCCGGACCCCTCGCCGAACATGTAGTAGACGCCGGACTGGCCGCGCACGTAGAGGAAGACCGTGCGCAGCCGCTCGCCCTCCTCGGCGGGGGCGACGTCGGCGATGCGGGCGACCACGTCGTCGACCTGCTGCTGGGTGCGCTCGGCCAGTGCCTTGCCCTGGGCCGGGACGCCGAGGGCCGCCGCGACGTCGCGGATGAGCTCGTCGACGTTCTCGAGGTCGCGGTGCGAGTCCAGGACCACCACGGGGATGCCGGAGTCGCGCATCTGCAGCACGACGTCCCAGGGGCCGAGCGAGGTGTCGGTGATGATCAGCGTCGGGTCGAGCCCGAGGATCGCCTCGGCGTTGAGGTCGTGGCCGTTCTGGGTGACCAGCGGCAGGTCGGCGGCCTCGTCGAAGTCCGCGGAGATGTCGCGACCGACCAGCGAGTCGCCCATCCCGAGCTCGAAGACGGTGCGCGCGAGCGTGCCGTAGACGTCCAGCGCGAGCACCCGGCTGGTGTCCGTCACGGTCACCTCGGTGCCCTGGTGGTCGGTGACGGTGACCGGGAGCAGCGGCTCCGGGGCCTCGGCGACCGGCTCGACCGGCGTGTCCACGGAGGCGACGACCTCGCCGTCCCAGTCGCGCACGTCGTCCAGCGGGGTGACCTCGGAGAGGTCCGGCGCGGTCGACGTGGCGGCCGCCTTCGTGTCGTCGCTCGCACCGCCGCCGCCGCCGCCGGACGAGAGTCCGCACGCCGACAGCAGCACCAGCACCACGGCAGCCCCCACCGGCCGCACCATCCTCCGCATGGTGGCCGAGAATAGCAGCGACTTAGGATTGCCTAACCTCAGGTTCACAAGTTCTCGACAATCTGTCATGATCTTCTCGACACTTTGTCGTGACAGCTCGTCACCCAGAACCAGGAGCGCCCGATGACCATCCTCGACGAGAGCACCCTCCCCCAGCGCGACGTCGCCCTGTCCGCCGCGATGCGCGAGGGTTCGCTGGCCGAGCACGAGGCCGCGGAGCACTCCCCGTTCATGTCCGAGCTGATGGGCGGCCGGGTCAACGAGCAGGGGTACGCCGACTACCTGCTGCGCCTGCGCGCGGTCTACGAGACCCTCGAGGCGACCCTGCACGCCCACGCCGACGACCCGATCGTCGCGACGATCCACGACAGCGCGGTCGAGCGCCTCGCCGCGATCGACGCCGACCTCGACCACTGGCTCCCGGAGGGCCCGCGCACCGTCGACTCGCCCGCCGCGGCGGCGTACTGCGCCCGCGTGGAGGAGGCCGGGAGCTGGGGCGGCCTGCTCGCCGCGCACCACTACACGCGCTACCTCGGCGACCTGTCCGGCGGTCAGGCGATCGGCCGGATCCTGGACCGCGCCTTCGGGCTCGAGGGGCGGGGCATCGCGTTCTACGACTTCCCCGAGATCGAGAAGCCCAAGGTCTACAAGGACGGCTACCGCGCCCGCCTCGACGGCCTCGGCCTGAGCGAGGACGAGGTCGCCCGGGTCGTCGACGAGGTGCAGGTGGCCTTCCGCCTCAACCAGGCGGTCTTCAACGAGCTCGCCGGCAACCTGGACGCCTACCGGCGCTGACGCGGCCGGGGATAGCCTTCGCCGGGTGAAGGTTCTCGTCACCGGCGCTGCCGGCAGCATCGGACGCGTCGTCACCGTCGGCCTGGCCGACCGCGGGCACACCGTGCTCGGCCTGGACCGGGTCCCGCAGCCCGACGGCACGGACATGCGCTGGTACACCGCCGACTGCGCCGACGCCGACGCGGTCGCCGCGGTCCTCGACGAGGAGTCCCTCGACGCCGTCGTGCACCTGGCCGGCCACCCGGACGAGGCCAGCCTCCCCGACTCGCTGACCTCGCACGTCATCACCACCGCGGCCCTCCTCGACGCGATGGTCGAGCACGACGTGCGCCGCTTCGTCTACGCCGGCTCCAACCACGCCGTCGGGCGGACGCCGCGCGCCGGGCTGCCCGACGGGACGCTGAGCGTCGACACCCGACCCCGGCCCGACACCTTCTACGGCGTCGGCAAGGTCGCCGCCGAGGCCGTGATGAGCCTCTACGCCGACCGCTACGGCATCGACGCCGTCTCCTGCCGGATCGGGTCGTTCCTGGAGCGGCCGGAGACCGTGCGCAACCTGGCCACGTGGCTCTCGCACGACGACTGCGTGCGCATGGTCGAGGCCGCGCTCACCGCGACCGCCCCCGGCTACGCCGTGCTCTACGGCATCTCGGCCAACACCCGCGCCTGGTGGGACCTCGAGCCCGGTCGGGTGCTCGGCTACGAGCCGCTCGACGACGCCGAGGAGTTCGCCGACCAGGTCTCCCCCAGCGCCGACGACGAGAGCGACGGCGCCCACGTCGGCGGACCGTTCGCCACCCCGGCGTTCGAGCGGCCGGCGCTCGACCGCGGCTGACCTCCGCTGCGGCCCGAGCCTGCGGCCTTGACCTGGAGCGCACTCCAGGCGTGACACTGGGGCGGTGAGCGGACTCTCCATCGCCGAGGCGGCCGAGCGCACCGGGCTGTCGGCGGACACCCTGCGCTACTACGAGAACGACGGGCTGATGCTGCGGCCGGTCGAGCGGTCCGCGACCGGGCACCGTCGCTACAGCGAGGGCGACCTGACCTGGCTGAACCTGGTCACCTGCCTGCGGGCGACCGGGATGCCGATCCGCGAGATCCGGCGGTACGCCGATCTCGTGCGCTCGGGCGACGGCACCGAGCAGGAGCGGCTCGACCTCCTGCGCGCGCACCGCCTCCACGTGCTGGCCCAGCTGGCCGAGGTCCAGGAGCACCTCGGCGCGATCGACCGCAAGATCGGGATCTACACCGACAAGCTGGATTCTCGGCGCGCAGCCCTTGACCTGGAGCGCGCTCCAAGGGCTTGAGTGGAGGCATGACGCTCCAGAACCGCATCCTCGGGACCACCTCCCCGCTCACCGTCTCCGCGCTCGGCCTCGGCTGCATGGGCATGTCGGAGTTCTACGGCACCGGCGACGAGGGCGAGGCGATCGCGACCATCCACCGCGCCCTCGACCTCGGTGTCACCTTCCTCGACACCGCCGACATGTATGGCC
>JAEZKN010000197.1 GCA_023415395.1 Actinomycetes bacterium | reverse complement strand
CCTACCTCCTGTTCCAGAAGGTCATGAAGCACGACCCGGCCGACCCGCGCTGGATCGCCCGCGACCGCTTCGTGCTCTCGTGCGGGCACTCGAGCATCACCCTCTACACCCAGCTCTTCCTGGGCGGCTTCGGCCTCGAGCTCGAGGACCTGCAGGCCCTGCGCACCTGGGGATCGAAGACCCCGGGCCACCCCGAGCTCCACCACACCGCCGGCGTCGAGGTCACGACCGGCCCGCTGGGCCAGGGCGTCGCGAACGCCGTCGGCATGGCGATGTCGGCCCGCCGGGTGCACGGCCTCCTCGACCCCGAGGCCGCCCCGGGCGAGAGCCTCTTCGACCACCACGTGTACGTGCTGTGCTCCGACGGCGACCTGCAGGAGGGCGTGAGCGGCGAAGCCAGCTCGATCGCCGGCACCCAGCAGCTCGGCAACCTCACGGTCATCTACGACCGCAACCGCATCTCGATCGAGGGCAACACCGACATCGCGTTCACCGAGGACGTCGCCGCCCGCTACGAGGCCTACGGCTGGCACGTCCAGACCGTCGACTGGACCAACGGCGGCACCGAGTACGTCGAGGACGTGCCGGCGCTCTACGACGCGGTCCAGGCCGCCGGCGCGGTGACCGACAAGCCGTCGCTCATCGTCCTCGACACGATCATCGCCTGGCCGGCGCCGAACGCCCAGGGCACCGAGGCCGCCCACGGCAGCGCCCTCGGCGACGAGGAGGTCGCCGCGACCAAGAAGGTGCTGGGCTGGGACCCCGAGCTCACCTTCCAGGTGCCGGCGGACGTGATCGCCCACACCCGCAAGCTGAGCGAGCGCGGCGCGGCCTGGGGCGCGGAGTGGGACGAGAAGTACGACGCCTGGGCGGCCGCGAACCCCGACAAGGCCACGCTCCTGCACCGGCTCAAGGACCGCACGCTGCCCGAGCGCCTCGCCGACGCGCTCCCGGTCTTCGAGGCCAGCGAGAAGGGCGTCGCGACCCGCTCCGCGTCCGGCCAGGTCATCAACGCGATCGCGCCGCTGATGCCGGAGCTGTGGGGCGGCTCGGCCGACCTCGCGGGCTCCAACAACACCACGATCAAGGGCGTCCCGTCGTTCCTCCCCGAGGGCGCCGGCGTCGAGGAGTGGCCGGCCGACCCCTTCCAGGGCCGCGTGCTGCACTTCGGCATCCGCGAGCACGGCATGGGCGCGATCATGAACGGCATCGCGGCCGACGCCCTGACCCGCGTCTTCGGCGGCACGTTCCTCACGTTCTCCGACTACATGCGGGGCGCGGTCCGCGTCGCCGCGCTGAGCCAGCTGCCGGTCACCTACGTCTGGACCCACGACTCGATCGGCCTCGGCGAGGACGGTCCGACCCACCAGCCGATCGAGCACCTGGCCGCGCTGCGCGCGATGCCCGGCCTCGACGTGGTGCGCCCGGCCGACGCGAACGAGACCGCAGCCGCCTGGCACGCCGTCCTGCGGCGTACGGACCGGCCGGCGGCGCTGGCGCTGACCCGCCAGAACGTGCCGGTCTTCCCGCGTGGCGAGGAGGGCTTCGCGGAGACCAGCGAGGTGCACCGCGGCGGCTACGTCCTGCTCGACGCCGAGGGCGGCACGCCCGACGTGGTGCTGCTGGCCACCGGCTCCGAGGTCCAGATCGCGGTCGAGGCACGCACCAAGCTGGCCGAGGAGGGCATCCGCGCCCGCGTCGTGTCGCTCCCCTGCCTGGAGTGGTTCGAGGAGCAGGACCAGTCCTACCGCGACTCGGTCATCCCCCCGATCGTCAAGGCCCGGGTCTCCGTCGAGGCCGGCGTGAAGCAGGGCTGGCGCGAGTACGTCGGCGACCACGGCCGGATCGTCTCGATCGACACGTACGGCGCCTCGGCCGACTACGCCCGGATCTACCAGGAGTACGGCATCACGACGGAGGCCGTCGTCCTCGCCGCGCACGACACGATCGCCGCCGCCCGCGGCTGAGAGAGGAGCTCGCATGAGTGACCGCCTGAAGGCCCTGTCCGACGCCGGGGTGTCCATCTGGCTCGACGACCTGTCCCGGGAGCGCATCGAGACCGGCAACCTGGCCGACCTGGTCGCCGAGAAGCACGTCGTCGGCGTGACGACCAACCCGACGATCTTCGCCGGGGCGATCGCCGACGGCGAGCGCTACGACGAGCAGGTGCGCCAGCTGGTCGAGAAGGGCGAGGACGTCGACACCGTCGTCTTCGAGCTCACCACCGAGGACGTCCGCAACGCCTGCGACATCCTGAAGCCGGTCTACGACGCCACGCCGTACGACGGCCGCGTCTCGATCGAGGTGGAGCCCACGCTGGCCAACGACACCGAGGGCACGATCGCCTCCGCGAAGGCCCTCTGGGCCGCCGTCGACCGGCCCAACGCCCTCATCAAGATCCCGGCGACCCTCGAGGGCCTGCCCGCGATCACGGCCGTGACCGCCGAGGGCATCAGCGTCAACGTCACGCTGATCTTCGGCGAGGACCGCTACCGCGAGGTCATGGACGCCTACCTCACCGGCCTCGAGCAGGCGCGCGAGGCCGGCCGCGACCTGTCGACGATCCACTCGGTGGCGTCGTTCTTCATCTCGCGCGTGGACACCGAGGTCGACAAGCGGCTCGAGGCACTCGGCTCCGACGCGGCGCTCGCGCTGCGCGGCAAGGCCGCGGTGGCCAACGGGCTGGCGGCGTACGGCGCCTTCGAGGAGGTGTTCGGCTCGCAGCGCTGGCGCGACCTCGAGGCGGCCGGCGCCAACCGGCAGCGCCCGCTGTGGGCCTCGACCGGCGTGAAGAACCCGGACTACGACGACACGATGTACGTCCGCGACCTGGTGGTGGCCGAGACGGTCAACACCATGCCGGAGAAGACCATGGACGCCTTCGCCGACCACGGCGAGGTGCTCGGCGACGTCGTCACGGGCAAGGGCGGCGAGGGCCGCGCCGTCCTCGAGCGGCTCGACGAGCTGGGCGTCGACTGGGCCGACGTCGTGTGGACGATCGAGCAGGAGGGCGTCGACAAGTTCAAGACGTCGTGGACCGAGCTGCTCGAGACCGTCTCGGGCCAGATGGAGAAGGCCACGGCGTGACGACCGCGCCCGTCGACCCGACCACGACCGCGGCGTGGTCGCGGTTGGCGGCGCTCGCCGAGGACTTCGTCCCTGACCTGCGCGCCGCGCTCGCGGACCCGGCGTGGGTCGAGCGCTCCACCCTCAGCGCCGCCGACCTCCACGTCGACCTGTCCAAGAACCTCGTCACGCCGGAGATCTGGAAGGCCCTGCGGGACCTCGCCGCGGAGACCGGTGTCGCCGAGCGGCGCGACGCGATGCTGCGCGGCGAGCGGATCAACGTCACCGAGGACCGCTCGGTGCTCCACACGGCGCTGCGGCTGCCGGCCGACGCCACGCTGGAGGTGGACGGTCAGGACGTCGTCGCCGACGTCCACGAGGTGCTCGGCCGCGTCTACGCCTTCGCGGACCGGGTCCGGTCGGGCGCGTGGACCGGCGCGACCGGCGAGCGGATCCGCACGGTGGTCAACATCGGGATCGGCGGCTCGGACCTGGGTCCGGTCATGGCCTACGAGGCGCTGGCGGCCTACCGCACCCTGCCCGACGGCGGGGCGGGCCCGGAGTGCCGGTTCATCAGCAACATCGACCCGACCGACGCCGCCTCCACCCTGGCCGGACTCGACCCGGCCACCACGCTGTTCATCGTGTCGAGCAAGACCTTCGGGACGCTCGAGACGCTGACCAACGCGCGGCTGTGCAAGGCCTGGCTGCTCGACGGGCTGGCGGGCCAGGACGAGGCCGAGGCGGTGGCGAAGCACTTCGTCGCGGTGTCGACCGCGCTCGACAAGGTCGCGGACTTCGGGATCGACCCCGCGAACGCCTTCGGCTTCTGGGACTGGGTCGGCGGCCGCTACTCCGTGGACTCCGCGATCGGCACCTCGCTGGTCGTGGCGATCGGGCCGGAGGCCTTCGCGGACTTCCTGGCCGGCTTCCACGCGATGGACGAGCACTTCCGGACCGCCGAGCCGGAGTCGAACGTGCCGCTCCTCATGGGGCTGCTCAACGTCTGGTACTCCAACTTCCTCGGCGCCGAGACCCACGCCGTGCTGCCCTACGCGCAGCTGCTGCACCGCTTCCCGGCGTACCTCCAGCAGCTGACGATGGAGTCGAACGGCAAGGGCGTGCGCTGGGACGGCTCCCCCGTCGCCACCTCGACCGGCGAGGTGTTCTGGGGCGAGCCCGGCACCAACGGCCAGCACGCGTTCTACCAGCTGATCCACCAGGGCACGCGCCTCATCCCCGCCGACTTCATCGCGTTCGCGACCCCGGCGTACCCGCTCCGGGACGGCGACGTCGACGTGCACGAGCTCTTCCTGGCCAACTTCTTCGCCCAGACGCAGGCGCTGGCCTTCGGCAGGACCGCGGACGAGGTGCGCGCCCAGGCGTCGCCCTCGGGCATCGACGAGTCCCTCGTGCCGGCCCGGGTCTTCCCGGGCAACCGGCCGACGACGTCGATCATGGCGCCGGCGCTGACGCCGTCGGTGCTGGGGCAGCTGATCGCGCTCTACGAGCACCTCACCTTCGTCCAGGGAGCGGTGTGGGGCATCGACTCCTTCGACCAGTGGGGCGTCGAGCTCGGCAAGCAGCTCGCGCAGCAGCTCAGCCCGGCCGTGGCCGGTGACGCGGCGGTCGCCGCGGAGCAGGACGCGTCCACCCGGGCGCTCATCGACTACTACCGGAGGCACCGCCAGTGACGTCCGAGCCCCACGTTAACCCGCTCCGGGACCCCCGCGACCGGCGGCTGCCGCGGATCGCGGGCCCGTGCGGCATGGTGCTGTTCGGGGTCACCGGCGACCTGTCGCGCAAGAAGATCATGCCGGCGATCTACGACCTGGCGAACCGCGGCCTGCTGCCGCCGGGCTTCAGCCTGGTCGGCTTCGCCCGCCGCGACTGGGCCGACCAGGACTTCGCGCAGATCGTCCACGACTCGGTGAAGGCGCACGCGCGCACCGAGTTCCGCGAGGAGGTCTGGGACCAGCTGGCCGAGGGCTTCCGCTTCGTGCCCGGCGACTTCGACGACGACCACGCCTTCGAACAGCTCCGACGCACCATCGAGGAGCTCGACGACCTCCGGGGCACCGGCGGCAACCACGCCTTCTACCTCGCGATCCCGCCGGGCTTCTTCGGCAACGTGGTCGACCAGCTCAAGGAGCACGGCCTCGCGCACGCGCGCGACGACGACTCGTGGCGCCGCGTCGTCATCGAGAAGCCGTTCGGCCACGACCTCGAGTCCGCTCGGGAGCTCCAGCGGACCCTCGGCGACGTCTTCCCGTCCGGCTCGATCTTCCGGATCGACCACTACCTCGGCAAGGAGACGGTCCAGAACATCCTGGCGATGCGCTTCGCCAACGAGATGTTCGAGCCGATCTGGAACGCCAACTACGTCGACCACGTGCAGATCACGATGGCCGAGGACATCGGCATCGGTGGCCGCGCCGGCTACTACGACGGCATCGGCGCGGCGCGCGACGTCATCCAGAACCACCTGCTGCAGCTGCTGTCGCTGGTGGCGATGGAGGAGCCGACGTCGTTCGACGCCGACGCGCTGCGGATCGAGAAGCAGAAGGTCCTCGCCAGCGTCACCCTGCCGCGGCGGCTGGACCTGACCACGGCCCGGGGTCAGTACGCGCCGGGGTGGGCCGGCGGCGAGAAGGTCGTCGGCTTCTTGGAGGAGGAGGGGATCAAGCGGACGTCGACCACCGAGACGTACGCCGCGGTCACGCTCAACGTCGAGACCCGTCGCTGGGCCGGCGTGCCGTTCTACCTGCGCACCGGCAAGCGGCTGGGCCGCCGGGTCACCGAGGTCGCGATCGTCTTCAAGCGCGCCCCCCACCTGCCGTTCGCCGACTCCGCGACCGAGGAGCTCGGGCAGAACGCGCTGGTGATCCGGATCCAGCCCGACGAGGGCGTGACGCTGCGCTTCGGCTCGAAGGTGCCCGGCACCCAGATGGAGATCCGCGACGTGAACATGGACTTCGTCTACGGCGGCGCGTTCACCGAGTCCTCGCCGGAGGCCTACGAGCGGCTGATCCTCGACGTCCTGCTCGGCGATCCGCCGCTCTTCCCGCGGCACGAGGAGGTCGAGCTGTCCTGGAAGATCCTCGACCCGATCCTCGACTACTGGGCCAAGCAGGACGCCAAGGGCAAGCACAAGCCCGAGCCCTACGAGTCGGGTGGCTGGGGGCCGGCGTCGGCCGACGCCATGCTGGCCCGTGACGGACGCGTCTGGAGGCGCCCATGACCCCGCCCCACGAAACTGCGAAGCTCCTCCGCTTCGCTCCTCCACTCCGCACTTCCGAGGGGACCCCGAGATGATCGAGCTCACCGACACCAACTCCTCGCAGATCGCCGCCGAGCTGGCACGCGCGCGCGTCCGCGCCGGCAGCCCCGCGATGGGCATGGTGATGACCCTGATCATCGTGGCGGACGAGGACGACGCCGAGGACGCGATGCGCGCCGCCCGCGAGGCCTCCCACGAGCACCCCTCGCGCGTGCTCGGCGTGATCCTCGGCGACGCCCGAGGGGCGTCCGAGATCAACGCCCAGGTGGGCACCGGCTCCGGCTGGAGCGGCGAGACCGCGCTCATCCGACTCAAGGGCGAGGTCGTGAAGCACTGCGAGTCGGTCGTCGTGCCTCTGCTCCTCCCCGACTCCCCCGTCGCCGTGTGGTGGCCCAACCACCCGCCGGACGACCCGGCCAACGACCCGCTGGGCCGGCTCGCCCAGCGCCGGATCACCGACGCCGCGTCGGCCACGCGCGGCAAGAAGCGGGCCATGCACCAGCAGTGCCTGGCCTACACCGAGGGCAACACCGACCTGGCCTGGACCCGGATCACCCCGTGGCGCGCGCTGCTCGCCGCGATCATGGACCAGCGACCGGGGATCAAGGTGAGCTCCGCGTCGGTCACCGCGGAGCGGGTCAGCCCGAGCGCGGACCTGCTGGCCGCCTGGCTGGTCGACCGGCTGCGGATCCCGGTCGAGCGCAAGAGCTCCCGCGGCCCGGGCATCACCGAGGTGGTGCTCGAGACCAACGAGGGCGAGGCGCGCATCTCGCGACCCGACGGCAAGCTCGCGGTCTTCTCCGTGCCCGATCGTCCCGACCGGCCGGTGGCCCTCAAGCGGCGCGCCCTGCCCGAGCTGCTCGCCGAGGAGCTCCGGCGCCTCGACGAGGACGAGATCTACGCAGAGACCACCCAGCGGCTGCGCAAGATGGAGGCGAAGAAGAAGTGACCGGAGCCCCCCGCATCGAGGTGCACCCCGACTCCGCCACGTTGTCCACGGCCGTCGCCGGCGAGCTGCTCGCACGGCTCGCGGACGCCCAGGCGGCCGGCAGCGTGCCGCAGATCGCCCTGACCGGCGGCACCATCGCCGAGGAGATCCACCGCGAGATCGCCCGGCTCTCGCCGTCGACCGACGTCGACTGGACCCAGGTCGTCGTGTGGTTCGGCGACGAGCGCTTCGTCGCCCCCGACTCCCCCGACCGCAACGCGCTGCAGGCCCGCGAGGCCTTCCTCGACGCCGTCGGCGCCACCCGCGTGCACGCCATGCCGTCGACGGCCGACGCCGCCTCGGTGGACGAGGGCGCGGCGGCGTACGCCGCGACGCTGCGCGAGCACGGCAGCGGCGACCTCGACGTGGTGATGCTCGGCATCGGCCCCGACGGCCACATCGCCTCCCTCTTCCCCGGCTTCCCCCAGCTCGACGTCACCGACACCGCCGCCGTCGGGGTGACCGGGTCGCCGAAGCCCCCGCCCGAGCGCATCAGCCTCACCCTCCCGGCCCTCAACCGCGCCCGGTCGGTGTGGTTCCTCGTGAGCGGCGAGGGCAAGTCCGGCGCGGTCGCGTCCGCCCTCGGCGGGGCCGACGTCCACGACATCCCCGCCGCCGGCGTCACCGGCCACGACGAGACCATCTGGTTCCTCGACCGGGCGGCCGCCTCCCAGCTCTAACTCAGCGCAGGGTGCCGAGTCGGCGCGTCTTGCCCGCGCCAGGGTGCCGAGTCGGCGCGTCTTGCCCGCGTTCTCCACAGCGCTGGAGCGCCACGGGTGAAGCGCCGTGAGCGGGGCAACGCTGGGTGGCATGAACCTCGAAGCCATGATGTGGGCCGGTCGGTTGACGTCCGAGTTCCCCCTTCCCTCAGACCACCCGTTCACGCGCCCCGAGGCGGCTGCTGCCGGCGTCACTCGCCGCCACCTCGACCGCCTGTTGACCGAGGGCCTGGTGCGGCGGCCGATCAAGGGCGTCTACGTCGGGACGCACGTCGCCGACTCCCTGGCGCTGCGGGCCGAGTGCCTCCGGCTCGTCGTTCCCGAGGACTGCGTGATCGTGGACCGGCACGCGGGCTGGTTGCACGGCGCTCCGATGGTCCTCGCGCCCGGTGAGCACCTCGAGCTCCGTCCGCTCAGCCTGTTCCGCCCCGCCGGGCACGGCCGCCTCCGCAACGACCTCTCCGCCAGCGGGGAGCGCAACCTCCGGGACGACGACGTCACGGTCGTGCGGGGACTCCGCGTGACGACCCCCCTCCGCACCGCGTGGGACCTCGGCCGGGTTCGCTGGACCGACGAGGCGATCTCCGGGCTGGACGCGATGTTCCGGCTCCGGGTCTTCGGCCGCGAGGAGTTCCTGAGCGGGATCGAACGATTCCGTGGCATGCGGTGGGTCACGACCCTGCGCGCCATCGGGCCGCTGGCCGACGCGCGCAGCGAGTCACCCGGAGAGTCCGTGCTCCGGCTGCGGTGCTTCGAGGCCAACGTCCCCGTCGTCCCCCAGGTCGAGGTGTGGCGCGACGGGGTCCTGGTGGCTCGCCTCGACCTGGCCGACGAGGAGTCGCGGTTCGGCGTCGAGTACGACGGCGCCGAGTGGCACAGCAGCCCGGACCAGCTGGCGCACGACCGTCAGCGCCGCGAGGAGCTCGCCGACGACGGCTGGCTCATCCGGGCACTCGGCTGTCAGGAGGTGTTCGGACGCGCTCGCGAGTGCGACCGGATCATCCGCGACGCAGCCCGGCTCGCGAGGGCGGCACGCCCTCGGCGTACCGCCTGAAGCGGGCAAGACGCGCCGAGTCGCGCCTCCCCGACGGGCAAGACGCGCCGAGTCGCTCAGAAGATGATGTCGCCGGACTTGCGGCGCGAGCGAAGCAGCTCGAGGGCCTCGTCGAGGATGTCGGCGGCCTCCTTGTCGGAGCGCCGCTCCTTCACGTAGGCAAGGTGGGTCTTGTAGGGCTCGATCTTGGGGGCCGGGGGCGGGTTGTCGCAGTCCAGGCTCGCCGGCAGGCCGCACTTGGGGCAGTCCCAGGAGTCGGGGACCTGGGCCTCGGTCGAGAAGGTCACCACCGAGCGGTGCTCGTTGGCACAGAAGTAGGTGACCGCCTGACGCGGAGCCGCCTCGCCCCGCTCGGCCTCACCCATCGGGCCAGCCCCCACTCGGCTACCCCGAATAGCGTTTCCTCCACCAGCCACGGAACGTTTCCTTTTTCTCGAAGTGTCAGTACGCGAGCAGCAGGCCGAGGGCCAGCACGCACGCAAACCAGATGACGCCGATCCCGACCGTGAGGCGGTCGAGGTTGCGCTCGGCGACCGACGAGCCACCCAGCGAGCTGGAGACGCCACCGCCGAACATGTCCGAGAGGCCGCCGCCACGACCCTTGTGCAGGAGCACGAGGAGGATCATGAGGCCGCTGGAGATCATCAGCACGATGGTGAAGAGCAGTTCCACGGTCGCTAAGCCTACGTCAGTCGGTCGCGGATCAGATGATCGGCATGTCGTAGAAGCGGCAGATGCCGCCGAACTCGTCCGCCTGGAGGCTCGCGCCCCCCACCAGACAGCCGTCCACGTCGGCCTGCGCCATGATCCCGCCGACGTTGGCCGCCTTCACCGAGCCGCCGTAGAGAATGCGTACGCCGTCGGCGGCCTCGTCGCCGTGCGCCTCGCGCACCTGGGCGCGGATGGCCTGGCAGACCTCCTGCGCGTCGTCGGGGGTCGCCACCTCGCCGGTGCCGATGGCCCAGACCGGCTCGTAGGCGATCACGAGGCCGGCGACCTGCTCGGCGCTGACCCCGGCGAGCGAGCCCACGACCTGCGAGATGCAGTGCGGCACGTGCTCGCCGGCCTGACGGACGTCCAGGCCCTCGCCCACGCACACGATCGGCGTCATGCCGGCCGCGAGCGCGGCGCGCGCCTTGGCGGCGACGAGCTGGTCGGTCTCGGCGTGGTACTCGCGGCGCTCGCTGTGGCCCACGACGACGTAGGAGCAGCCGAGCTTGGCCAGCATGACGGCCGAGATCTCGCCGGTGTACGCCCCGGACTCGTGCTGCGAGACGTCCTGCGCGCCGTACTTCACCAGCAGCCGGTCCCCGTCGACCAGCGTCTGGACCGAGCGCAGGTCGGTGAACGGCGGCACGACGACGACCTCGACCCGACCGTAGTCGTGCTTCTTGTCCGCCAGCGTCCAGGCGAGCTTCTGGACCAGCACCACCGCTTCCTGGTGGTTGAGGTTCATCTTCCAGTTCCCCGCCATCAGCGGGGTGCGGGCCTTGGCCATGTGTGTCAGTCCTCCAGGACCTTGATGCCGGGGAGCTCCTTGCCCTCGAGGTACTCGAGGCTCGCGCCACCACCGGTCGAGATGTGTCCGAACGCCGCCTCGTCGAAGCCGAGCGTGCGTACGGCGGCAGCCGAGTCGCCGCCGCCGACGACCGAGAGCCCGTCGATGCGGGTCAGCGCGCCCGCGACCGCGCGGGTGCCGCCGGCGAACGCCGGGGTCTCGAAGACGCCCATCGGGCCGTTCCAGAAGACGGTCTTCGCGTCGACCAGGGCCGCGGCGAAGGCCGCGCCCGAGTCGGGCCCGATGTCGAGGCCGAGCGCGTCCTCAGGGATCGCGTCGGCGGCCACGACCTGCGGCTCCGGCTCGCGGTCCCCCGAGGGGAACGCCGTGTCGACCACGATGTCCGTGGGCAGCAGCATCTCCACCCCGGCCTTCTCGGCCCGCTCCAGGTAGGCGCGGCAGGTGTCGACCTGGTCCTCCTCGAGCAGGCTCTTGCCGACCTCGTGGCCCTGGGCCTTGAGGAAGGTGAAGACCATCCCGCCGCCGATCAGCAGCCGGTCGGCCTTGCCGAGCAGGTTGTCGATCACGCCGAGCTTGTCCGACACCTTCGAGCCGCCGAGCACGACCGCGTAGGGACGCTCGGGGTGCTCGGTGAGACGGCGGAGCACGCCGATCTCGGTGGCCACCAGCTGACCCATCGCGTGGGGGAGCCGTTGCGCGACGTCGTAGACCGACGCCTGCTTGCGGTGCACGACGCCGAAGCCGTCGGAGACGAACGCGTCGGCGAGCTCGGCGAGGAGGTCGGCGAACGCTCCGCGCTCGACGTCGTCCTTGCTCGTCTCGCCGGCGTTGAACCGGACGTTCTCGAGCACGGCGACCTGCCCGTTCTCGAGGGCCGCGACGGTCTGCCGGGCCTCGACCCCGACGGTGTCGCCGGCGAAGGCGACGTCCTGGCCGAGCAGCTCGCCGAGTCGTTCGGCGACCGGACGCAGGGAGTAGCGCGGGTCGCGCTCGCCCTTCGGGCGACCGAGGTGGGCCACCACGACGACCCGGGCACCCGCCGAGGCGAGCTCCCGGATCGTCGGCACGCTGGCGCGCACCCGGCCGTCGTCGGTGATGCGCGTGCCGTCGAGCGGCACGTTGAGGTCCGAGCGGACGAGGACGCGCAGGCCCTCGACCTCACCGAGGCCGGCGTACTCCCCCATCGATCAGAGGGTCTTGCCGACGTAGTCGATCAGGTCGGCGAGGCGGTTGGAGTAGCCCCACTCGTTGTCGTACCAGCCGAGCACCTTGACCTGGTTGCCGATCACCTTCGTCAGCGGGGCGTCGAAGATGCAGGACGCCGGGTCGGTGACGATGTCGGTGGAGACCAGCGGGTCGGTGGAGTACCTCAGGAACCGGCCGTCGGCGGCCGCCTTGACGATCTCGTTGATCTCCTCGACCGAGGTCTCGCGCGAGGCCTCGAAGGACAGGTCGGTGGCCGAGCCGGTCGGGACCGGGACGCGCATGGCGTAGCCGTCGAGCTTGCCCTTGAGCTCGGGGAGGACCAGGCCGATCGCCTTCGCGGCGCCGGTCGAGGTCGGGACCATGTTGAGCGCGGCGGCACGGGCGCGGCGCTGGTCCTTGTGGATGTTGTCCTGCAGGTTCTGGTCCGCGGTGTAGGCGTGGATCGTGGTCATCAGGCCCTTGTTGATCCCGATGCCCTCGTGCAGCGCCTTCGCCATCGGCGCCAGGCAGTTGGTCGTGCAGGAGGCGTTGGAGATCACCGTGTGCGCGGCCGGGTCGTAGGTCTCGTGGTTGACGCCCATGACGACCGTGACGTCCTCGTTCTTCGCGGGCGCGGAGATGATGACCTTCTTGGCGCCGCCGCTGTCGACGTGGGCGCGGGCCTTGGTCGCGTCGGTGAAGAAGCCGGTGGACTCGACGACGACGTCGACGCCCAGGTCGGCCCACTTCAGGTTCGCCGGGTCACGCTCGGCGAAGGTCTTCACGACCTGGTCGCCGACCTTGATCTCGTCGGCGGTGGCGGTCACGTCGGCGTCCAGGCGACCCAGGATCGAGTCGAACTTGAGCAGCGGCGCGAGCGACGTGTTGTCGGTCAGGTCGTTGACGGCCACGATCTCGATGTCCAGGCCCGAGGCGCGGACGGCGCGGAAGAAGTTGCGGCCGATGCGGCCGAACCCGTTGATACCTACACGAACAGTCACTGGTTGCTCCTGCTAGTCGTTCACGGCGTGCAAGGGACGCTCCGACCCTATCGGTTGGCCGGACAGGACCAGGCTCCCGTCCCGGCGTACGTGCGGGTAACGGCCAGAAGTCCCGGATCCGCGAGGCCTACGCCTCGTCGGCCAGCATGTCCGGGGTCAGCGAGGCCTCGGTGTCGGGGATGCCGAGCTCCTCGGCGCGCTTGTCGGCCATGGCCAGCAGCCGGCGGATCCGGCCGGCGATCGCATCCTTGGTGAGCACCGGGTCGTGCAGCTGCCCGAGCTCCTCCAGCGAGGCCTGCTTGTGCTCGAGGCGCAGCTCGCCGGCCATCCTCAGGTGGTCGGGGACGTCGTCCCCGAGGATCTCCATCGCGCGACCGACCCGGGCGCCGGCGGCGACCGCGGCACGCGCGGAGCGGCGCAGGTTTGCGTCGTCGAAGTTCGCCAGCCGGTTCGCCGTCGCCCGCACCTCGCGGCGCATCCGGCGCTCCTCCCAGGCCATCAGCGACTCGTGGGCGCCGAGCCGGGTGAGCAGCTGGCCGATCGCGTCACCGTCGCGGATCACGACCCGGTCGACGCCGCGCACCTCCCGGGCCTTGGCGTGGATGCCGAGCCGCCGGGCGACCCCGACCAGCGCCAGCGCCGCCTCGGGGCCGGGGCAGGTGACCTCGAGCGCCGAGGAGCGTCCGGGCTCGGTGAGCGAGCCGTGGGCCAGGAACGCACCGCGCCACGCCGCCACCGCGCAGCACACGTTGCCGGAGACGATGTGCTGCGGCAGCCCGCGGGCCGGGCGGCCGCGGACGTCGAGCAGGCCGGTCTGCCGGGCGAGCGACTCGCCATCCTTGACCACGCGGACCACGTAGTGGCTGCCCTTGCGCAGGCCGCCGGAGGCGAGCACGTGGAACTCGCTGGGGTAGCCGTAGACCTCGCTGATCTCCTTGCGCAGCCGCCGCGCGGTCGCTCCGGTGTCCAGCTCCGCCTCGACGACGACCCGGCCGGAGACGATGTGCAGCCCACCGGCGAACCGCAGCAGCGCGGCCATCTCCGCCCGCCTGCAGCA
>JAEZKN010000190.1 GCA_023415395.1 Actinomycetes bacterium | reverse complement strand
GCGAGCACCAGCCGGTCCGGCGTACGCCGGCGGACGGCGACGTCGAGCAGCTGGACCCGCAGCCCGTCGACCCGCAGCCCCCGGGAGGTCCAGGCCCGCAGCATCGTCACGTCGCGTCCTCCCGTCTCCGACCCCGGCGTGTAGAGCGCCCGGAGCGCCGGGGCGTCGCCGGCCGCCCAGGCGTCGGCGCGCTGCTCGTCCCACGCGTGCAGGACGGCGATCGGCGAGACCGCCAGGGTGAGGATCAGGGGCAGCATGAGGATCGGATACCCGTCCCGCGGACCGCGGCCGCGCTCCTCCACAGGTCGGCAGTACGCTCGAGGGCGTGAACTTCCAGGAGGCCGGTCTCGTCGACTACCTGGCCGCGTGGGACCTCCAGCGCGAGGTCCACGAGCGGGTCGCCGACGGCGCCCAGCCCGACACCGTGCTGCTGCTGGAGCACCCGCCGGTCTTCACCGCCGGCAAGCGCACCGAGCCGCACGAGCGCCCGGCCGACCCCGGCGGCGCGGCCGTCATCGACGTCGACCGCGGCGGCAAGATCACCTTCCACGGCCCGGGCCAGCTGGTGGGCTACCCCATCGTCACGCTGCCCGACCACGTCAAGGTCGTCGACTACGTCCGGCGCGTCGAGGAGGCGCTGATCCGGGTGTGCGCGGACCTCGGCGTCACCACCGCCCGCGTCCCCGGCCGCAGCGGCGTGTGGCTGCGCGCGGACGACCGGGGTCCGGAGCGCAAGGTCGCCGCCATCGGCATCCGGGTCAGCCGCGGCGTCACCATGCACGGCTTCTCGCTCAACTGCGACGTCGACCTGGGCTGGTACGACCGCTTCGTGCCCTGCGGCATCGCCGACGCCGGCGTGACCTCGCTGAGCCGCGAGCTCGGCCGCGACGTCACGGTGGCCGAGGCGACCCCGCTCGTGCAGCAGCGACTGACCGAGTACCTCGCGTGGGCGCCGTACGACGCCACCCCCGACTACGAGCCGCGGCCCGACCCGGCCAAGGGTCCCCGGATCGAGATCCTCACGCCGCAGCGGTAGGTGTCACCGCCGCGCCCGGTGGTGCTTCCCACCACGCTTCCGGCGCGCCTCCGGCCCCTTCGGCGGATGCGTGGTGGGATCGCCCGGTGAGCGACCTCGTCATCGAAACGACGGGTCTGCGCAAGGAGTTCCGCGGTCGCCGCGGGCTGCGCGTGGCCGTCTCGGACCTCGACCTCGCCGTGCCCGCCGGAGGAGTCCACGGCTTCCTCGGACCCAACGGGTCGGGGAAGACCACCACGATCCGGATGCTGCTCGGCCTCGCGCGGGCGACCGGCGGCAGCATGCGGCTCTTCGGCGAGCCCGTGCCGGCGCGGCTGCCCCGCGTCATCGACCGGATCGGCGCGGTCGTGGAGAGCCCGAAGTTCTCCCCGAACTTCACCGGCCGCCAGAACCTCCTGCTGCTCGCCGACTCCATCGGCGCCGGGGCGGCACGGGTGGACGCAGCGGTCGAGACCGTCGGCCTCACCGGCCGCGACAAGGACCGCTACAAGTCCTACTCCCTGGGCATGAAGCAGCGCCTGGCCATCGCCGCGACGCTGCTCAAGGAGCCCGAGCTGCTGATCCTCGACGAGCCCACCAACGGCCTGGACCCGGCCGGCATCCGCGAGATCCGCGAGACCATCCGCGGCCTGGGCGAGTCCGGCGTGACCGTGCTGCTCAGCTCGCACATCCTCGCCGAGGTCCAGCAGGTCTGTACGTCGGCGACCATCATCGGCCGCGGCCGCCTGCTCGCCTCCGGTCGCGTCGACGAGCGCGGCGGCGCGAGCACGGCCTACCGCGTCGGCGCCCCGGACCCCGCCGCGGCGACCCGCGTCCTCACCGATGCCGGCTTCACGGTCCACCAGGGCCACGAGGGCCAGGACGGTGTGGTGGTCGACACCGACCGGCCCGCCGACGTGACCCGGGCGCTGGGCGCGGCCGGGATCTGGCTCTCGGAGCTGACACCGGTGCGCCGCGACCTCGAGGCGGTCTTCCTGGAGCTCACCTCCGGCACCGAGCTGGGCTCGGCCCCGGAGACCACGCCGGGCACGACGCCGGGCACGACGCCGGGAGCCGACCAGTGATCCGGCTGGTCCGGGTCGAGCTGACCCGGCTGCGCTGGCGCCGTGCGGTCCTCCTCCTGGTGCTCTTCTGCATCGCGATCCCGGCCCTGGTCGTGGTCGGCCGCGCCTGGGCGACCCGGCCCGTGTCGGAGGCGGACGTCGCCGCGGTGATCGCGGACAACCAGGGCGAGGTCACCGCCTGCGTGGAGCGCCCCCGGCAGTACGCCCTCCCCCGCACCGCCGGCCAGGAGGAGTGCGAGCAGCAGGTCGCCAGCTGGTACCTCTACCGCGACGAGCTCACGCTCGCCGAGGAGCGCGCCGGGTCCGGCCTCGGCGTGGTCGCGGTCCTGACCGCGCTCCTGCTGCTGGCCGGCACCACCTTCGCCGGGCACGACTGGGCGAGCGGCTCGATGAGCAACCAGCTGCTCTTCGACTCCCGCCGCGGACGCGTGTGGACGGCCAAGGCGCTCGCGGTCTCCCTGGTTGCGCTCGTCACCGCGACGGTCGTCAGCACGGCGTACTGGCTCGTGCTGGGGGGCCTCATGCGATGGCGCGACCTGCCGATCGCGGACGGCGGGCTCACCGACTCGCTGCTCCACGGGCTGCGCGGCGCCGGCTTCGCGACCGCCGCGGCGCTCGGCGGCTACGCGCTCACGATGCTCTTCCGCAGCACGGTGGCCACCGTCGGCGTCCTCTTCGGCGTCTCGGTGGCGGGCGGCATCGTCATCGCGGTCGTGGGGCTCGGCGGGCAGTGGCAGCCGCAGACCAACGTGGCGGCGATCGTGCAGAACGGCACGACCTACTACACGGACGTGCCGGAGTCCTGCTACTCCGGCGGGGTCTACCGGGAGCCCGACCCGGGCTCCACCTGCGACCCGGAGCGCGAGCTCTCCGCCTGGCACGGCGTGGGCTACTACGGCGTCGCGCTGCTCGCGGTCGGCGGTGCGTCGGTGGCCTCGTTCCGCCGTCGCGACGTCCCGTAGGTCGGGCTGGCTGCGCGGCGTACAGTTGGTCCACGTGACGCAGGTTGCCCCAGAAGGACGCAAGCTGCTCCGGCTCGAGGTGCGCAACGCGGAGACCCCGATCGAGCGCAAGCCGGAGTGGATCAAGACCCGGGCCAAGATGGGCCCCGAGTACAAGCACCTCCAGAGCCTGGTGAAGTCCGAGGGACTCCACACGGTCTGCCAGGAGGCGGGCTGTCCCAACATCTTCGAGTGCTGGGAGGACCGCGAGGCGACGTTCCTCATCGGCGGCGACCAGTGCACCCGACGCTGCGACTTCTGCCAGATCGACACCGGCAAGCCGCAGGCCCTCGACCGCGACGAGCCGCGCCGCGTGGCCGAGTCGGTGCAGACGATGGGCCTGCGCTACGCCACGATCACCGGCGTGGCGCGCGACGACCTCGAGGACGGCGGCGCGTGGCTGTACGCCGAGACCGTGCGCGCCATCCACGAGCTCAACCCCGACACCGGCGTCGAGAACCTCATCCCCGACTTCAACGGCAAGCCCGACCTGCTGCGCGAGGTCTTCGAGTCCCGGCCCGAGGTGCTCGCGCACAACGTCGAGACGGTGCCGCGGATCTTCAAGCGGATCCGCCCGGCCTTCCGCTACGAGCGCTCGCTCGAGGTCATCACCCAGGCCCGCGACTTCGGCCTGGTCACCAAGTCCAACCTCATCCTCGGCATGGGCGAGACCCGCGAGGAGGTCTCCCAGGCGCTGAGCGACTTGCACGCGGCCGGGTGCGAGCTGATCACGATCACCCAGTACCTGCGTCCCTCGGTGCGCCACCACCCCGTCGAGCGCTGGGTGAAGCCCGAGGAGTTCGTCGAGCTCGCCGCGGAGGCCGAGGAGATCGGGTTCTCGGGAGTGCTGTCCGGCCCGCTCGTGCGTTCGTCCTACCGCGCCGGTCGGCTGTACCGTCAGGCCATGGACGCCCGTGAGGGCGTCGTCAACGCCTGACCCGCACACACGAGAACGAGGCACACCAGAAGATGGCGAAGGACCCCAAGCCCGTCGACCCGGAGAGCATGGGCCGCGGCCGGCAGATGCTCGAGACCTACCGGATGGCCAAGCGCACCGACAGCGCGCTGCCGTTCTGGATGCTCGGCTGCTTCGTCGTCGGATTCGCGATCGGCTTCGCGGTCTTCTGGTTCCTGACCGACGGGCTGCTCGGCACCATCCTCGCGATCGTCGGCGGCCTGCTGCTCGGCCTGCTGCTGGCGATGATCGTCTTCGGACGGCGCGCGCAGCGGGCGGCGTACGCCCAGATGGAGGGGCAGCCCGGCGCGGCCGCGGCCGCGCTCCGGATGCTGCGCCGCGGCTGGCGGTCCTACCCCGTCATCGCCTTCACCAAGCAGCAGGACGTCGTGCACCGCGTGGTCGGCCCGCCGGGCATCGTCCTGGTCGGCGAGGGCAACCACACCCGCGTGCGCGCCCTGCTCGCGACCGAGCGCCGCAAGCACGAGCGGGTCGCCGCCGACACCCCGATCCACGAGGTCATCTGCGGCAACGGCGAGGACGAGGTCCCGCTGCCCAAGCTGGTCAAGCACGTCACGAAGCTGGGCCGCCAGGTCAAGCCGGCGGAGATGACCGACATCCTCAACCGGCTCAAGGCGCTCGACGCCAACCGGTCGAACATCCCGCTGCCCAAGGGCCCGGTGCCGACCTCGATGAAGGGCATGCGCCAGAACATGCGCGGCCGCTGACCCACGCAGCGTCACGGTGGTTGAGGTGCGAGGAGCGCCAGCGACGAGCCTCGAAACCACCTGACCACCACGGTGGTTGAGGTGCGAGGAGCGCCAGCGACGAGCCTCGAAACCACCTGAGCTCGACCCCTGGTTTCGAGGCTCAGGCGCCAGGGCGCCTTCACACCTCAACCAGCGAGACACGGGCGCCAGCGCGCCGTACGCCGTTCAGCTCATCGACGACATCGTGCCGCCGGGCATCTTCATGACCTGCGACTTCGGCGGCGCCTCGATCTCGACCGGCTCGCCCCAGTCCGACATCGTCGTGGTGATCGTGCCCATGTCACCGAGCGTCATCTCGGTCTTGCGCATCAGGCCGTCGGTGTCGGTCCAGATGTTGTAGGTGATCTCGGTCGGGAGGCTGCTCTTGTCGGAGCCGCCGAACTGCTCGGTCAGGTCCTCGAGCTCGTCGCTGTTCACGGTCATCTCGTAGTGCTTCAGCGTCTCGCCGTCGACCTGCTCCTCGCCGATGTAGAGCACCTCGTCGACGGCGTCCTTCATGTCCTCTATCGCGGCGCCGGGGTCCAACTGGTCGACCAGGTCCTCACCGAACGGCGAGTCGTCCCCGCTCATCGGCATCTTGACCCACTTGCCGTCGCCCAACTCGGGGGCGCGCAGGTACATCGCGCCGTCGACCAGACGCAGCTGGATCTCGCCCTGGCCCAGCATCGGGTAGTCCATCGTCATCGACATCTCGGGCGGAGTCGCGCGGTAGTCGACCTCACCCTCCGCGGACATCTCCGCCTGCGGGTTGCCGACCACCTTCATCGACACGTGCGCGCTCGACTGGTCCGTGAGTCCGCCGAGCACGTCCTCGACGAACTGGTCCGCATCGACACTCTCTCCCGCCTGTGGCTCCTCGGCGGCGTCCGGGGACGACGTGGCCGCGGTGGGCGAGACCCCCGACTCATCGGCGGGGTCGTCGGCGCAGGCCGCCAGGCCTGAGAGTGCGAGCGCGGCGACGGCCACGGCAGCGGTACGGCGTACGACGTGGGAGCGTGCGGTTCGGCGCATGTATCGAGGCTAACCCGGCGCTCCACACCGGCCTAAGCTCGTACAGCTAGCGCAGCGTGACCTGCAGCGGCACGGTCGCCGAGCCGGTCAGCACGTCGTGCAGCCCGCGGCCGTCGGGGCGGAAGACCAGCGGCGGGATCACCAGCGCGATCAGGATCGACCGGGCGAGCGACTGCAGCAACGGCAACCGGCCGCCGTCGGAGACGCGGATCACGCGCAGCCGGGTCAGCATCTTGCCGAAGGAGCCGCCGACGGTCGCAGTCAGGATCGTGCTCTCCGCGACGTAGACCAGCAGCGTGTAGAGGCTGCCCTGTCCCCCGGTCTCGCCGAAGACCGGCGTGAAGATGCTGACGACGGCGATGCAGGCCACCCAGTCGACCGCGAGGGCCAGGATCCGGCGCCCCCAGGAGGCGGTCTCGAACGGCAGATCTCGGGGGTCACTCACGCCCATCAGGGTAGAGCGCGGCCCTCGGTGTGGGTTCACCCACCACCTGTTACATGCGCGAAACAAACCGGATACGGTCGAGAAACTGCCCGTGCGTACGTTGCGGGCAACGCCCGGCGCAAAGCCGCTCCGGTCGCTCTGCAAGCTGACTTTTTCCGGTTGCGCCGCGCTGGCCAGCCAAGGAGGACGAATGTTCCAGAACAGCGACGAGCTGCTCAAGTACATCAAGGACGAGGGCGTCGAGATGATCGACGTGCGCTTCGTCGACCTGCCCGGTATCGAGCAGCACTTCACCGTCCCGGTGTCGTCGTTCGGTCAGGAAGTGTTCGACGACGGGCTCGCCTTCGACGGCTCCTCGATCCGGGGCTTCCAGGCGATCAACGAGTCGGACATGGCGCTGTTCCCGGACCCGACCACGGCGTTCATCGACCCGTTCCGCACCGCGAAGACGCTGAACCTGAGCTTCTTCATCCACGACCCGATCACCGGTGAGGCCTACTCGCGCGACCCGCGCAACATCGCGCGCAAGGCGCTGGCCTACCTGAACACCACGGGCATCGCGGACACCGCGTTCTTCGCCCCCGAGGCCGAGTTCTACATCTTCGACTCGGTGCGCTACTCGACCGGCGCCAACGAGGGCTACTACCACATCGACTCCGTCGAGGGCTGGTGGAACTCGGGCAAGGAGGGCGACAACCGGGGTTACAAGACCCGCTTCAAGGGCGGCTACTTCCCGGTCGCGCCGTACGACCACTACGGCGACCTGCGCGACGAGATGGTGAAGAACCTCGAGGCCTGCGGCCTGCTCGTCGAGCGCTCGCACCACGAGGTCGGCACCGCCGGCCAGGCGGAGATCAACTACCGCTTCGACACGCTGCTCAAGGCCGCGGACGACGTGATGAAGTTCAAGTACCTCATCAAGA
>JAEZKN010000104.1 GCA_023415395.1 Actinomycetes bacterium | reverse complement strand
CCACCTCCTTGACCAGCCGCGCCCGCAGCGCCGTGGCCACCCGGGCCGACGCGCTCCCCCACGCGGCGGGCAGCAGGTCGCGCGGGAAGACGAAGAGCGTGCGGCGCATGGCGAGCTGCTTGACCAGGCTGCGCTCGTCGTACAGCGCCCGGTCGACGTCGGCGACCGTGACGCCGTCGACGCGCGCCCACACGGAGAGGTAGACGCTCGGCGCCTCGGTCGCGTGCAGGACCGTCATCGCGCGGGTCGCGGCGACCGGGTCGCTCGCGCGGTGGGCCGGCGCGAGGGCGTGGCGGCGGGCCAGCCGGGAGCGTCTCTCGCCGTCGGTGACCGTCCGCATGTGGCACATCCTGCCGGAGCGGACCGACACGCGCCCTGGGACGATGGGGCGAGTGAGCACCTCAGCGCGCCGCGCGGCCGTCCTGGTCCTCGTCGGCATCGTCCTGCTGTCGTTCAACCTCCGCCCGACCGCGGTGAGCGTGGGCCCGGTGCTCGCCGAGGTGCGGGACACCTTCTCGATGTCGGGCCCGGTCGCCGGCCTGCTCACGTCCCTGCCCGTCGTCGCCTTCGCGTTCTTCGGGGCGCTCGCACCGGCGGCCGCGCGCCGGATCGGCATCCACCGCGTCACGCTGGTGGCGATCCTCGCCGCGGTCACCGGCCTCCTCGGCCGCGCGGTGACCGGCAGCGAGACCCTCTTCCTCCTGCTCTCCCTCCTGGCGCTGGGCGGCATGGCGATGGCCAACGTCCTGCTCCCCTCGCTGGTGAAGCTCCACTTCCCCGACCGGGTCGGCCGGGTGACCGCGATCTACACCACCGCGCTGTCGGTCGGGCTCACGGCCGCCCTGGTGCTCACCGTGCCGATCTCCGAGGCCTTCGGCGGCTGGCGCTGGGGTCTCGGCGCCTGGGCGTGCCTCGCGGTGGTCGCCGCGCTCCCCTGGCTCTCGCTGGTCGCGCACGACCGCAACCTGGAGCGCGCGCCGCGGACGATCACCTTCGGCCAGGTGGGCCGGACGCGGCTGGGACAGGCGATGGCGCTCTTCTTCGGCCTCCAGTCGCTGCAGGCCTACGCGATCTTCGGGTGGTTCGCGCAGCTCTGGCGCGACAGCGGCTACTCCGCCACGGTCGCCGGCCTCCTGGCTGGCGTGATCGCGGGCATGTCGATCCCGCTCTCGCTGTGGCTGCCCAACGTCCTGGCCCGCAGCGAGGACCCGCGGCGGCTGCTGTTCACCGTGATCGCGGCGTACCCGGTGGGCTTCCTCGGGCTGATGGCCGCCCCGCACTCGCTGGCCCTGCTGTGGGCGGTGGTCGTCGGCACGGGCACGGTGACCTTCCCGCTGATCCTCACGCTCATCGGCCTGCGCGCCCGCACCCCCGAGGGGACGGCGGCCCTCTCGGCCTTCACCCAGTCGACCGGCTACCTGGTCGCCGCGGTCGGCCCCTTCCTCATCGGCGTCGTCCACGACGCCACCGGCGGCTGGACCTGGCCGCTCGCGCTGCTGCTCGCCCTCGCGCTGCCGCTCTTCCCGCTCGCGGCGTACGTCTCGCGACCGGTGATGGTGGAGGACCAGCTGGGCGAGCGGAAGCGCAGCCTCGGCTAGGGGGTGCCGACTCGGCGCAAGTTGCCCGCCCAGCGGCGCCGACTCGGCGCAAGTTGCCCGCTCGGTCCACAGGCGCGCCTTCCGCGCTGGCAAGACGCGCCGAGCCGCGCCTCCTCAGCGGGCAAGACGCGCCGACTCGCGCCTCCTCAGACCACGGACAGCGGGAGCAGCTGCTGGCCGGTGGGGCCGATCTGGATCTCGGTGCCCATCTCGGGGCACACACCGCAGTCGTAGCAGGGGGTCCAGCGGCAGTCCTCGACCTCGATGTCGGCACCGTCGGCCGCCGCGAGGGCGTCCTCCCAGTCGGCCCACAGCCAGTCCTTGTCGAGGCCGGAGTCGAGGTGGTCCCAGGGCAGGACCTCGTCGTACTCGCGCTCGCGGGTCGTGAACCACGCGAGGTCGACGCCGGAGCCCGCGAGGGCGACCTCGGCCGCGGCGACCCAGCGGTCGTAGGAGAAGTGCTCGCTCCAGCCGTCGAAACGGCCGCCGTCGCGCCAGACCTGCTCGATGATCCGGCCGACACGGCGGTCGCCGCGCGAGAGCAGTCCCTCGATGATGCCGGGCTTGCCGTCGTGGTAGCGGAAGCCGATCGCGCGACCGAACTTCTTGTCCTCGCGGACGGTGTCGCGCAGCTTCTTCAGCCGCTCGTCGGTGGTCTCGTGGTCGAGCTGGGCCGCCCACTGGAACGGCGTGTGCGGCTTCGGCACGAAGCCACCGATCGAGACCGTGCAGCGGATGTCGTTGCGACCGGAGACCTCGCGCCCCTTGGCGATGACCTTCTTGGCCAGCTCGGCGACCTGGAGGACGTCCTCGTCGGTCTCGGTCGGCAGGCCGACCATGAAGTAGAGCTTCACCTGGCGCCAGCCGTGGGAGTACGCCGTGGCGACGGTCCGGATCAGGTCCTCCTCGGTGACCATCTTGTTGATCACCTTCCGCATCCGCTCCGAGCCGCCCTCGGGCGCGAAGGTCAGGCCGGACCGGCGGCCGTTGCGGGAGAACTCGTTGGCCAGGGTGATGTTGAAGGCGTCCACGCGCGTCGAGGGCAGCGACAGCGAGACGTTGGAGCCCTCGTAGCGGTCGGCCAGGCCCTTGGCGACGTCGCCGATCTCGGTGTGGTCGGCGCTCGAGAGCGACAGCAGGCCGACCTCCTCGAAGCCGGACTTGCGGATGCCGTTCTCGACCATGTCGCCGATGGTCTTGATCGACCGCTCGCGGACCGGGCGGGTGATCATGCCGGCCTGGCAGAAGCGGCACCCGCGGGTGCAGCCGCGGAAGATCTCCACCGAGAACCGCTCGTGCACCGTCTCGGCGAGCGGCACCAGCGGCTTGGCCGGGTAGGGCCACGCGTCGAGGTCCATCAGCGTGTGCTTGCGGACCCGGAACGGGATGCCGGGACGGTTCGGCACGACGGCCTCGATCGTGCCGTCGGCGGCGTAGGTGACGTCGTAGAAGCGCGGCACGTAGATGTTGCCGCTGACCGCGAGCCGGCGCAGCAGCTCGTCGCGGCCGCCGGGGCGGCCCTCGCCCTTCCAGTCGCGGACGACCTCGGAGATCGCGAGCACGACCTCCTCGCCGTCGCCGAGCACGGCGGCGTCGAGGAAGTCCGCGATCGGCTCGGGGTTGAACGCCGCGTGGCCGCCGGCCAGGACGATCGGGTCGTCCTCGGTGCGGTCGGCCGCGTGGAGGGGGATGCCGGCGAGGTCGAGGGCGTTGAGCATGTTGGTGTAGCCGAGCTCGGTGGAGAAGCTCAGGCCGAAGACGTCGAACGCCCTCACCGGGCGGTGCGCGTCGACGGTGAACTGCGGGATGCCGTCCTCGCGCATCACCCGCTCCATGTCGGGCCACACCGCGTAGGTGCGCTCGGCGACGATCCAGTCGCGCTCGTTGAGCACCTCGTAGAGGATCTGCACGCCCTGGTTGGGCAGGCCGACCTCGTAGGCGTCCGGGTACATCAGCGCCCAGCTGACCTCGACCTGCTCCCACTCCTTCACCGTCGAGTTGAGCTCGCCGCCGACGTACTGGATCGGCTTGGACACCGACGGGAGCCGAGGCTCGAGCATCGGGAAGACAGACTCCGGGGCACTCGCGGGCGCGGACATGCACATTCCTCGCAGGTCGGTCGACAGAGGGGGTCAGGGCAAGAGACCAGCCTACGACGCACCCGAGCCGTGCGACGAACCGTCAGTCGGTGTCCGGAGGCGTCAGTCGTCGTCGCGCGCGAGCTCCTCCAGCGCCTTGCGCGCCACGACCAGCTCGCGCTGGGCCAGGGCGATCATGTCCTCCAGACCGCGTACGCCGTAGCGGTTGGCCACGTGCTGGACGGCCTCGGCGATCTCCGGCTCGATCGTCTGATCAGTCATGCCCTCCATCCAAACAGACGTCAGGCCGGTGGTGGCTCGGCCTCCGCGCGTGCCGCGACCCTCGCCGAGGTGGCGCGCAGCTCCACCGGAGGCAGCAGCAGGAGGATGAGGAAGGCCAGGACGCCGACGCCCGAGGCGACCAGGAAGACCGTGTCCATCGACTCGGCGAACCCCACGCGGAACGGGTGCGCGATGACCGGGTCCATCGTGTCGATGACCGAGGAGTCGTCCTGGACCTCGGCGACGACCGACGGGTCGAGCCCGTGCCCCTGGGCCGAGGACCGGGCGACCGCCTGCTGCCACTCCGTCGTCTGGCTCTCGGCCTGGATGGCGGTCGTGATGTTGGTGCCCACGCTGCCGAAGAGCACCGAGAGGAAGATCGCGACGCCCAGCGTGCCGCCGATCTGGCGGAAGAACGTCGCCGAGCTGGTGGCGACGCCGATCTCGGTCGGTGGCACCGAGCTCTGCACGATCAGCAGGATCGGCTGCAGGCAGCTGCCCAGGCCGATGCCGAGGACGAACATCGCCAGGCTCACCCACACCTGGGGGGTGTCGGCGTTGCAGAGCGAGAGCAGGAACAGCCCGACGGTCATCACCGCCGAGCCGACGATCGGGAAGAGCCGGATGTGGCCGGTGCGGGAGATGACCTGCCCGGAGCCGATCGAGGCGGTCATCATGCCGACCACCATCGGCAGCATGAGCAGGCCGGCCTCGGTCGGCGTGGCACCGTGGACGATCTGCATGTAGAGCGGGAGCAGCATGATCCCGCCGAACATCGCCATGCCGACGATCACGCTCGCGCTGATCGTCACCGCGGCCGCCCGCACGCGGAAGATCCGCAGTGGGATCAGGGCCGCGTCGCCCATCGCCCGCTCGGCCAGCACGAACGCGACGACCCCGAGGGCCCCGACGGCGAAGCAGGCGAGCGAGCGCGGGGAGTCCCAGCCCCAGGCCCGACCCTGCTCGGCCACCGTCAGCAGCGGCACCAGCCCCACCACGAGCGCCGCCGCACCCCACCAGTCCACGCGCAGGTGGCGCGGGGTGTGGTGCACGTGCAGCGTGGCCGTGACGACGAACAGCGCGAGGATGCCGATCGGCACGTTGACGAGGAAGACCCACCGCCAGCCGGAGATCCCGAGGATCGTCGCCTGCCCGGCGAAGAACCCGCCGATGAGCGGCCCCAGCACGCTCGAGGTGCCGAACATGGCCATGAAGTAGCCGGTGTAGCGGGCCCGCTCGCGCGGCGACACGATGTCTCCGATGATCGCGAGCACCAGCGTGAACAGGCCACCGGCACCGATGCCCTGGAAGGCACGGAACGCCGCGAGCTGGTACATCGAGGTGGCGAACGAGCACAGCGCGGAGCCGACGACGAAGACGGTGATGGCGAAGAGGAAGAGCTTCTTGCGCCCGTAGTTGTCGCCCAGCTTGCCGTAGATCGGCGTGGTGATGGTCGCCGTGATCAGGTACGTCGTCGTCACCCAGGCCTGGATCGAGAGGCCGTCGAGGTCGTCGGCGATCGTGCGGATCGAGGTGCTGACGATCGTCTGGTCGAGGGCGCCGAGGAACATCCCGAGCATCAGGCCGGACAGGATCGTGAGGACCTGGCGGTGCGTGTACTCGCCGGAGTCGGCGTCGGTGGTTGCCATCGGCAACGATGCTAGACCCGGCCGGACCGATCCCGATCTCATCCGGCTCGGCGAGGCGAAGCGCCGGTCGCGGGATCCGTAGGGTTCTGTCCATGCATGCGAGCGCGGTACGAGGACGCTTCCAGTGGACGGTCCTCGTACCGGTTCTCACGATCCTCCTGCTGGCGGCGACGTGGACCCAGCACGAGGGCACGGTCGTGCTCTCGCTCATCGCCGTCGGTGTCGTCGGCGCCGTGCTGGCGGCCGTGCACCACGCGGAGGTCATCGCGCACAAGGTGGGCGAGCCCTTCGGGTCGCTGATCCTGGCCGTCGCGGTGACGGTGATCGAGGTCGGCCTGATCGTGATGCTGATGACCAGCGGTGGCGACGGGGTCAGCACCTACGCGCGCGACACCGTCTTCGCCGCCGTGATGATCACCCTCAACGGCATCGTCGGCATCTCCTTGCTCGTCGGCGCGGGCAAGCACCACCTCGTCAGCTTCAACGCCTCCGGCGCCGGCTCGGCGCTCGCCACCGTCGTGGCGCTGGCCAGCCTGACCATGGTCCTCCCGGGGTTCCTCACCTCGGCCGGCGGCCTGCAGTTCTCCACCTCCCAGCTCGCCTTCGCCGCGGTCGCCTCGCTGGTCCTCTACGCCGGCTTCGTCTTCACCCAGACCGTGCGCCACCGCGACTTCTTCCTGCCCGTGGACTCCGACGAGTACGGCCAGGTCACCGGCATCCGGGACGAGGACGGGGACGGCCACGCCGACCCGCCGCCGGCGCGCGAGGCCTGGCTCAGCCTCGGCCTCCTGCTGATCTCCCTGCTGTCCGTGGTCGGCCTGGCCAAGCTGCTCTCCCCCACCATCGAGTCCGCGGTGAAGACCCTCGGCTTCCCGTACGCCGTCGTCGGCGTCGTCATCGCGCTCCTGGTCCTCGCTCCGGAGTCGATCGCGGCCGTGCGGAACGCGCTGCGCGACCGGGTCCAGATCAGTCTCAACCTCGCCTACGGATCGGCGATGGCCTCGATCGGCCTGACCATCCCGACCATCGCGGTGGCGATGGTCTGGCTCGACGGGCCGCTGGAGCTCGGCCTCGAGCCGATCCACATCGTCCTGCTGGTGCTGACGGTCATGGTCTCGATCCTGACCGTCGTGCAGGGCCGGGCGAAGGGCCAGCAGGGCCTGGTGCACCTGGGCCTGCTGGCCGCGTTCGTCTTCTTGTCGATCAAGCCCTGACGGGCGGGCCCGACGCGGTCGAGCCCGGCGGGCCGGTCAGGACCGGACGAGCACCCGCTCCGGCACGGTGAACCGGCTGGGCTCGGTCGAGGTCGAGCGCAGGTGGATGTTCTGCAGCAGCCCGATCGCGAGCATGCCGGCGAACATCGAGCTGCCGCCGTAGGACACGAAGGGCAGCGGGACGCCGGTGACCGGCATGATGCCCAGGCACATGCCGACGTTCTGGAAGGCCTGGAAGCCGAACCAGCACGCGATGCCCGCGGCGGCGAGGCGCCCGAAGACGTCGTCGGTGCGGGCGGCGATCACGAGCGCACGCCAGATCACCACGCCCAGGAGCGCGATGAGGAGGGCGGCCCCGACGAGCCCGAGCTCCTCCCCTGCGACCGTGAACACGAAGTCGGTGTGCTGCTCGGGCACGAAGCCGGCGCGGGTCTGCGAGCCGTCGAAGAGGCCCTGACCGAGGAGCCCGCCGTTGCCGACGGCGATCCGCGCCTGCTCCACGTTGTAGCCGGCGCCGCGCGGGTCGAGGTCGGGGTTGGTGAACGCGAGGAAGCGGTCGACCTGGTACTGCTTGAGCAGGCCGGCGGCGATCGCCGCGGCGCCGGCGGTGACCCCGCCCGCGACGAGCAGGCCGAGCCAGCGGCGGGGGGTCCCGGAGACGGCGAGCACGCCGAACACCGTGGCCGCGAGCACCAGCATCGTGCCGAGGTCGGGTTGCAGCAGGATCAGGCTGGCCGGCAGGGCGGCGATCACGAGCATGCCGATCACGTCGCCCGCGCTGCCGCCCGCGCTGCCGCCCGCGCGTCCCTTCCGGACGTCGGCGCGCTCGGCGACCCACAGCGCCATGCCGACCACGACGGCGAGCTTGGCGAACTCCGAGGGCTGGATGGACATCCCGCCGAGCTGCACCCACGACCGCGACCCGTTGACCGTGCTGCCCATCGTGAGCACGAGCACGAGCCCGCCGAGCGAGGCGACGTAGACCAGCGGCGCGATGATCCGGACCCAGCGGTGGTCGGTGGCCAACACGATGACGAGCAGCACGAGCCCGATGGCGATGTTGACCAGCTGCTTCTTCAGGTACGCCGTCGGGTCGCCGCCGGTGAGGTCCTCGCGATGCGTCGTCGCCGACCACACCAGCAGCGTGCCGAGCGTGACCAGACCGAGCACGGCGAACGCCAGGACCCAGTCCAGGCGCGGGTTCCGGAGCACGTCAGTCCCCCTTCCGGGGTCGCTTCGAGGACGGCGGCAGGATCGTGCCGTCCTTGGTGAACGTCGGCAGCGCGGTCGGCGGCGTCGTGCCCGGGATGGCCGCCTGGTCGGGCCGGACGGTGTCCCCGTCGATGCCGTAGAGCGTCTCCCAGATCTTGCGGATCCCCTCGCCGGTCGACCCGGATCCGGTGCCGCCCTGGCTGATCATCATCACGACGACGTAGTCCTCGGTGTAGGACGCCACCCAGCCGGTCGTCTGCTTGCCGGTGACCTCGGCGGAGCCGGTTTTGGCCCGGATCTGCACCTGGTCGAGCGGGAAGCCCTGGAGCTTCCAGTTCATGGTGCCGGACGGGTTCGCCGCGACGCCCTTGAGTGCGTCGTCGATGTAGTCGAGCGTGGCCCGCGGCACCCCGACCTTCCCCAGCTTCTTCGGCCCGAAGCGCCGGAGCACCTCGCCGTCGGGGCTGACGATCGCCTTGGCGACCCGCGGGGCGTAGAGCGTGCCGCCGTTGGCGATCGCGGCGTACCCGCGGGCCAGCTGGAGCGGGGTGACCAGGGTGTCGCCCTGGCCGATGGCGAAGTTCACGGCGTCGCCGGCGCGGTAGGCGTAGCCCTCGGCGCAGAACTCCCGGGCGAAGAGGTAGACGAAGTCACTGGTGTCGGCGTCCTGCGGCTTGCCCGCGATGCCGCAGTAGTAGTCCTTCATCGACTTGTAGTACGCGCGCTTCCACGCGCGGTCGGCGATCCGGCCGGACGCCTCGCCGGGCAGGTCGATCCCGGTCTCGGACCCGAAGCCGAAGGTCTTGGCCTCCTCCACGAGCGGGTCCTTGGCGTCGACGTCGGCGACGTCGGAGCCGTAGCGCTGCCAGTAGTCGTAGCCGATCCGGTAGAAGAAGGTGTTGCAGGAGACCTCGAGCGCCTTGTCGAAGCCGATGAAGCCGTAGGCGCCCGACTCGTAGTTCTTGAAGTCGCGGTTGCCGACCCGGAGCGCCGAGGAGCAGTTGAGCCGGGTGTCCGGCGAGTAGCCGTGGGTCAGCGCCCCGGCGGTCATGAACGGCTTCCACGTCGAGCCGGGAGCGAACTGGCCCTGGGTGGCCCGGCCGAGCAGCGGGTTGCCCGCCGCCTCGGAGTAGAGCCGGGCGAGCTGCTTCTTGGTGATGCCGCCGACCCACACGCCGGGGTCGTACGTCGGCTGGCTGGCCATCGCCACGATCCGGCCGGTGTCGGCCTCCATCACGACGGCGGCGCCGGAGTCGGCGACGTAGTTGCGGCCGGTGACCGGGTCGCGCTGCGTGCGCTGGTACTCCATCCGCTCGAGGAGCTGCCGCTCGACGACCGACTGCACCTTGGCGTCGATGCTGGTGACCAGGGTGTCGCCGGGCTGGCCCGCGACCTCGCCGTCGTCCCCGAGCACCCGGCCCATCGAGTCGACCGCGACGCTCTTGTAGCCGGGCATGCCCCGCAGCCAGCGGTCGTACTCCTTCTCCACGCCCGCACGGCCCACCGACGAGGCGCCGTTGACCGAGCGGTCGCCGTCCGCCTCCGCTGCGTCGAGCTCGTCCTCGGTGATCGGGCTGAGGTAGCCCAGCACGTGCGCGAGGTTGACGCCGAAGGGCCGGGGGTAGGCGCGGACGCTCTGCTGCTCGGCGAGCACGCCCGGGTAGTCCTCGGGCTGCTCGAGGATGCGCAGCGCGACCTCCTGCTCCACGTCGGTGGCGACGGGGACGGGCTGGTAGGGCGAGCCGTTCCAGCAGTCCCCGACCACGGCGCCGTCGTCGCCGCAGTCGACCAGCCTGCGCTCGACGAGCCGCTCCGGGACGTCGACGACGCCGGCGACCCGCTCGACCAGCATGCGCTGCTGCCGCTCGGTCATCTTGCCGAGCACCGACCGGTCGACCGAGACCACCCACGACGCGCGGTTGGCGACCAGCGGACGGCCCATGTCGTCGACGATCAGGCCGCGCTGCGGCTGGACCACGATGTCGCGCACCGACTGCGACGCGGCCTGCGCGTGGTACTCGTCGCCGCTGACGACCTGGAGGTAGTAGAGGCGCGCGAAGAGCGTCGCGAACAGCGAGAAGACCAGCGCCTGGATGACGACCAGGCGCAGCCGGCCCGACCGGGAGCTCATCGGTCCTCCCTCATCGGGCCAGGACGCCGTGGTCGGGCTCGAGGCGGCGGAAGAGCGCCATCACCGACGGGAGCACGAACGGCGTCAGGAGCACGTCCCACAGCAGCGCCACCGCGATCACCTGGAGCAGGTCGGGGATCGCGATCGGGTCGCCGAGGACCACGCCGGACAGCGCGAAGAGCGACGTGCCGACGAACGACGAGGCGGCGACCGTGAGCACGA